>DASYXP010000021.1:0-2889 GCA_035934835.1 Gemmatimonadales bacterium
GCATGAGCGCCCAGCGGATGATCAAGGGGATCGGGGTCTCGCCCGGGGTGGCCTATGCGCCCGCGGTGGTGGTGCGCTGGGACCTGCCCGACGTTCCGGATCGCGAGGTCGGCGCCGCCGAGGTCGAGGCGGAGGTGGCCCGGCTCCGCGCCGCGGTGCAGGAGACCGTGGCGGCGCTCGAGCAGCTCCAGGAACGCGTGCAGGAGCGCGCCGGGGTCGAGGAGAGCCGGATCTTCGAGGCGCAGGTGATGCTGGCGCAGGACCCGGACTTCCTCCGCTCGGTGGAACACCTCATCCGGAAGAACCGGCTGAGCGCCGAGACGGCCTTCGAGTACAAGGCGCTCGAGATCCGGAACCTCTGGGCCAATTCGAGCAGCACCCGGCTCCGCGACCGCCTGGCCGACCTGGGCGCCATCCAGATCCGCATGCTCGGGATCCTGACCGGGAAGCCGGCCGTCGCCGTCTGGAGCGGCCCATCGGACGGTGCGGAGCAGGTGATCGTCATCGCCCACGAGCTCTCGCCGGGGCTCACGGTCCAGCTCGACCGCGACCACGTCGTGGGGCTGATCAGCGAGGAGGGGACCCGCACCTCCCACGCGGCCATCCTGGCCCACTCGCTCGGGATCCCGGCGGTGATGGGCGCCTCAGGCGCCATCGATCGGATCAAGCCCGGCACGATGGTGCTCCTCGACGGCCAGGCGGGCACGCTCCACCTCGATCCCGGACCGACCGAGCTTGAGGACGCCCGGGTGCGGCTGAGCCGCCGGCAGAAGACCGAGCTCGAGCTCGAGGCGGCCATCTCCCAGCCGGCTGAGAGTCCCGATGGCCGGCGCTATGTGCTGCTCGGCAACGTGGACCTGCCCGAGGAGATCCAGCCCGCCCTCCGGCACGGCGCCAGCGGGGTGGGGCTCCTGCGGACCGAATTCCTGGTGACGGGCCGGACCCACCTCCCCACCGAGGACGAGCAGTACGCCTACTTCCGCCGGGTCACCGAGGCGTTCGCCGGGCGGCCGGTCGTGATCCGTTCGTTCGACCTGGGAGGCGACAAGTTCCCGGCCGCGTTCCACGCGCCGCACGAACCGAACCCGTTCCTCGGCTGGCGCTCGATCCGGGTCTGCCTCGATGAACCGGACCTCTTCCGGCCCCAGCTGCGCGCGGTGCTCCGGGTGGCCGTCGACCGCGACGTGCGGCTGATGCTGCCGCTGGTGATGGAAGTGGACGAGGTGCTGGAGACCAAGCGGCTGCTGGCGGAGGAGGCGGACCGGCTGGCGGCCGCGGGCGTGCGTGCGGCGCGCACGGTGCCGGTGGGCGTGATGATCGAGACGCCGGCGGCGGTGGCGCTCGCCGACCAGCTGGCCCGGGTGAGCGCCTTCTTCAGCGTCGGCTCCAATGATCTCACCCAGTACACGCTGGCCGTGGACCGCGGCAACGCACGCCTGGCCGAGCGCTTCGCGCCGCACCACCCGGCGGTGGCGCGCCAGCTTGCGCGCGTGGTACAGGCGGGCGCCGACGCGGGGATCCCCGTGAGCGTCTGCGGCGAGATGGCCTCCGAGCCACTCACCGCCGTGCTGCTCGCGGGGCTCGGCTACACCACGCTCAGCGTGGCACCGCCGGCGCTTCCGCTGGTCAAGTGGGTGCTGCGCTCGGTGCCGTATGCGGCCGCGCGCGCGGCGGCCACCGCCGCGCTCGATGCGAGCGCGCCCCGCGAGGTCCTGGCCCTCCTCCAGCAGGCGGCCGATCCGTACCTCAGCCGCCGCTAGCGGAGCGCCCGCCGCCACGACTAGCTTGCTCCCGTCCTCACAGTTCCCGACACTCCAGCCAGATCGGACCATGGCCCTGCAGAAGCGGCACGTCTTCACCTCCGAGTCGGTCACCGAAGGTCATCCGGACAAGGTGGCGGACCAGATCTCCGACGCCGTCCTCGACGCCATCCTCGCCGCCGACCCCAACGGGCGGGTGGCCTGCGAGACCCTCGTCACCACCGGGATGGCGGTCGTGGCCGGGGAGATCACCACCCACGCCTACGTCCACATCCCCGACATCGTCCGGCGCACCGTCAAGGCCATCGGCTACACCGACGGCAGCCACGGCTTCGACTTCAAGACCGCGGCGGTGCTGTCGTCGATCGACCGCCAATCCCCCGACATCGCGATGGGCGTCGATTCCGCCCGCGGCAAGGCGCAGGGCGCCGGCGACCAGGGGATGATGTTCGGCTACGCCACCGACGAGACCCGCGAGCGGATGCCGCTGCCGATCCTCCTGGCCCATCGGCTGGCCGAGCGCCTGGCGGCGGTGCGGAAGGGCGGGGGCCGGCTCCCCCACCTCCCGTGGCTCCGGCCGGACGGCAAGTCGCAGGTGTCCGTGGAATACGAGGGCGACCGGCCGGTGGCGGTCCGCACGGTGGTGGTCTCGACCCAGCACGCCGAGACCCACCGGGGCCGTGACCTGACCCATCGTCACATCCAGGACGCCATCGCCAAGGAGGTCATCCGTCCGGTGCTGGAGGCGCACGGCCTCGAGAGCCGGAAGGTCCGCTTCCTCGTCAACCCGACCGGGCGCTTCGTCATCGGGGGCCCGCACGGCGATGCCGGGCTCACCGGCCGGAAGATCATCGTCGACACCTACGGCGGGATGGCGCGGCACGGTGGCGGCGCCTTCAGCGGCAAGGACCCGTCCAAGGTGGACCGGTCGGCCGCGTACGCCATGCGCTGGGTGGCCCGCAACATCGTCGATGCCGGCCTGGCCCGGCGCTGCGAGGTGCAGGTGGCCTACGCCATCGGCGTCGCCGAGCCGGTGTCGGTGTTCATCGACACCTTCGGGACCGGCCAGATGGACGATCGCCGGCTGGAGCGGCTGGTCCGCGACGCCTTCGACCTGACCCCGTCCGGG
>DASYXP010000028.1:0-8752 GCA_035934835.1 Gemmatimonadales bacterium
TCCGCGGTCCGGGCCTGCCGGCCCTGCCGCCCCGCCCTCCCCGGTCCCGTGAAACCCAGGCTCATCCGGCCGCTCGCCCCGTTCCTCGTCGCCGCGCTGTTCGGCGGGGCATTGTGGCTGCTGCATCACGAGCTGGCGCGCTATCGCTACCGCGACATCCTGCGGGCGTTCAGCGACCTGCCGATCCCCGACCTCATCTCCGCGACGGGCTTTGCCGGTCTCGGCTACCTGGCGCTGACCGCGTACGACACGCTCGCGCTCCGCTTCCTCGGCCGGCAGCTCAAGTACGCGCAGACGGCGCTCGCCTCATTCCTGGCGTACGCGCTGGCCCATACGCTCGGCTTCTCGTTCGTGACGTCGAGCGCGGTGCGCTACCGGCTCTACCGGAACTGGGGGCTGTCGACCGCCGAGATCGCCGGCATCACCGCCTTTGCCGGGGTGACGTATTGGCTTGGCGCGCTCACGGTAGGTGGAGCGGCGTTGCTCTTCGGGCCCGGCACCTATCTCCACCTGGTGCCGGTGCCGGTCGTCGCGTTGCGGATCCTGGGCGCGGTGGCGTTGCTGCTAGTGGCCGGGTATCTCACCGCGTCGGCGCTGCACCGGCGGACGATCACGCTGGCCGGCCGGGAGATCGCGCTGCCGGGGCCGGGGATGGCGTGGATGCAGCTCGCCGCGTCGCTCGGCGACTGGCTTGCCGCCGCCGCCACGCTCTACGCGATCCTGCCGCCCGAGGCCTCGCCGCCGTTCCCCGTCTTCGCGGGGATCTTCCTGGTGGCGCAGCTGGCCGGCGTGGTGAGCCACGTCCCGGGTGGGCTCGGCGTCTTCGAGACGGTCATGCTCCTGCTGGCGGGGCCCGGCGCCACGCCTGCGGTGGTCATCGCGTCGATCCTGGCGTATCGCGCCATCTACTACCTTCTCCCGTTCGCGATCGCGGCGCTGACGCTGGGCGGCGTGGAATTCGAGCGCCACCGCCTCCGCCTGGGCCAGGCCGCCGAGGGGTGGGCGGCATCCATCACGCCGAGGGTGCTGTCGGTGGGCGCCTTCATGGCCGGCGTGGTGCTGCTGCTCTCCGGCGCCACGCCGGCCGCGCACACCCGGCTGACGCTGCTGGCCCGGCTCGTGCCGCTGGCGGTGATCGAGGTCTCCCACTTTGTGGGGAGCCTGGTGGGCTTCGGGCTCATCGTGCTGGCGTGGGGGCTCCGCCGCCGCCTGAGCGGCGCGTATCGCTTCACGCTGGTGCTGCTGGCGGCGGGGATCGTTGCGGCGCTGCTGCGCGGCCTGGACGTCGTGGAGGCGGGGGTCCTGGCCGTGGTGCTGCTGGCGCTGTTGCCGGCGCGGCGGCACTTCTACCGCCACGTCCCGTTCCTGAGCGAGCCGCTCACGACCGAATGGACGCTCGCGATCGTGACTGCGCTCCTGGTGTCGCTCTGGCTCGGCGCCTTTGCGTACCAGCACGTGGACTTCTCCTCCGAGCTCTGGTGGCGCTTTGCGCTCCGGGGCGATGCGCCCCGGTTCCTGCGTGCCGAGGTGGGCGTGCTGGTGGCGGCGCTCGGACTCGCGCTGGTGCGCCTGGTCCAGCCGGCGCCGGCCGCGCCCCAGCCGCCCACGGCCGCCGACCTGGCCGATGCCGCCCGCATCGCGGCAGCCTCGCCCCGGTCGTCCTCTCACCTGGTCCGGCTCGGCGACAAGCACCTCCTCTTCAACGAGACGCGGACCGCGTTCGTGATGTATCGCGTCCAGCGACGGAGCTGGGTGGCGCTCGGCGACCCCGTCGGTCCCGTCGCGGAGCACGAGGACCTGGCCTGGCGCTTCCGCGAGGCCGCCGACCTCCACGGCGGGCGCACGGTGTTCTATGAGGTGCGGCCGGCCGACCTGCCCCTCTATCTCGACCTCGGGCTCACGCCGCTCCCCTTGGGCGAGGAGGCGCGGGTGGCGCTCGGCACCTGGTCGCTCGAGGCGCCGGCGCGGCAGAACCTGCAGCGCGCCCACGGGCAGCTCACTGCCGAAGGGTGCAGCTTCGAGGTGATCCCGGCGTCGGCGGTGCGGTCCATCATCCCGGAGCTGCGCGAAGTGTCGGATCTCTGGCTGGCCGAGAAGAACACCCGCGAGAAGGCGTTCTCGCTCGGCCGATTCGACGCGGACTACGTGGCCCAGTTCCCGGTGGCACTGGTGCGGTGGGGCGGCCGGATCGTGGCGTTCGCGAACGTGTGGATGTCGGGCGGCCACGAGGAGGCCTCGGCCGACCTGATGCGCTACCGGCCCGACGCGCCGGCGGGGGTGATGGACTACATCTTCTGCGAGCTGATGGCGTGGGCGCGCGAGGAGGGGTACCGCTGGTTCAACCTGGGAATGACGCCGCTCGTGGAAGTGGAGGACCGGCCGCTCGCGCCGGTGTGGACCCGCATCAACGCCCTCGTGTTCCGCCACGGGGAGCACTTCTACAGCTTCCAGGGGCTGCGGCAATACAAGGAGAAGTTCGCGCCGGAATGGAGCCCGCTCTATCTGGCCGTCCAGAACAAGCTCGCCACCGCCAGCGCCCTGGCCGACATCAGCACGCTGGTGTCGGGGCCCGTCACCCGTCGCTCCCGGCCAGTGCCCGCGCCAGCGCCTCGATCGTGAGCGGCGCCGAGCCCTCCAGCCGGTTGTTGACCACCACGAACACGGGTACCCGGGCCTGGATCGCGGTGCGCACGAGGTCCAGCAGGTCGGTGCGCACCTCGGGGATCTCCTCCCGGATCCGGTCGTAGGGGGAGAACGCGTCCACCGCGTCCTCATAGAGGCGGCCGGGACGGAGCAGCGCCCGCGAGACGACGAACCCCGCCGTGATCGCGTCGGGCGCCGCCAGCTGCTCCCCGATCGAGGGCATCCGGGTCCACGAGTTGAACACGTGCCCCACGCGGTGCTCCCGCAGCACGGCGCGGTACGCGTCGGTGTAATACTCCGGGTTCCGGAGCTCCACGCCGTATGAGGCGTCGGCCGGCAGGCGCGCCAGGAAGCCGTCGAGCAGCTCGGCAAACCCGGCCGGCGCGATCCTGGCGCTCTTCGCGATGGCCTGGAATTCGAACACGAAGTGGCCGGCGTGCCCGCCGCCGCCTTCCAGCGCCGGGCCCAGGACCTCGTTGATGAAGAGGTCGGCGTTCAGGAAGTCCGGATTGGGCGCGCCGGGCTTGCCGCCGTCCTGGTGACCGGTGAAGGTGTGGACGGTGACCCGGAGCCACACCTTGCTGACGCAGGGGAACTCGGCGGGCAACTCGCCCGCGTACGATCGCCAGGTGGCGGCCGAGAGCGGGCGGTAGTAGCTCGAGTCGATGCCGACGGTGGAAAAGAGGGGATAGCGCGCGTACTCGCCCAGCATCCTGGCGACGGCGCCGCTGGCGGGATACTTCCGGTGGTAGACGAGCCCCTGCCACCCGGGGTAGTTCCACGACGACGTGCCGAAGCGGACGAGCGGTGGGATCCGGGTCCGGATGGCCTCGAGCTCCCCGGGGACGGCCGTCACCGTGCCTTGCAGATGATGCCGTTGTGGGCCTTGATGACGCCGGCGCGCCGGATGTCGAGGCCGTTCTCCCACGCGTAGAGCCCGAGCTGGCGCACGGTCATCAGCTCGCGGTAGCCGTAGTTCATCCAGTCGGCCATGATCGAGTAGAACGCCCGGCCCCGCCACTGATCGCGCGGGGTGGTGAGGATGGCCCAGCCGCCGGGCTTCAGGAACTTCCGGTGCCAGCTGAACGCCTCGGCCTTGTGCTCGTCGGGGAAGTGCTCGACGAGCCCCACGCTCACGACGACGTCGAACTCTGCGCCGTAGGGCAGGTCGCGGATGTCGGCGACGTCGAAGTCGATCGGCATCTCCTCCCGGTACCAGACCCGCCGCCCGCCGGTGGCGGGGTCGGCGCCGAGGAAGGGATAGCGCTCCGGGAACCTGCCGAAGCGGTCGGTCCGGCAGAAGTCGTCGTAGTCGACGAGCGTGACGTGGCCGCCGGGGTACATCGCGGCGAGCTGCATCGCCTCGTAGCCGTCGGCGGCGCCGAGAAAGAGGATGCGGGGCCGGTCGAGGTCGAGCCCCTCGAAGAGCGCCCGCTTGCCGCGTGGGTCCCAGACGGCGTCCTCCACCCGATGGACCCGGTTCCACACCGCCAACTGGATGAGCTCCTCGACCGCCGCGCGGGTGCCCGCCAGGTCGGCGTGCATCAGGGCGCCCAGCGCCTCGGCCCGGGCCCGGCGGGACTCGGCGGCCACGTTCTTGAGGAACAGTTCGTGGAAGTGCCGGTTGAACTTCGACCAGCCTTCCCTGACCGGGAGCGCGCGGCCGTTCGCGGCCTCCCACTCCCGCTTCTCGTCGGCCCAGCGCTCCACCCGGTAGGGGCGGTGCACGTCGGACCAGCGGAGCGACTTCCAGTCGGTGCCGCCGGCATCGACGAACAGGTCGGGGGGCGCGTCGCGGGTATCGACCACGTACCGGTCGAGGCGGGCAAAGTCGCCGATCCGGTGTGCCGGCGGGGCGGTGGCGGTCATGCACTGACCTTACCTGCCCGCCCGCCCAGCCGCCAGTCCGATGACAAGAGGCGGGACCACCCGTCGCTACGCTCAGGGCAGGCTTCGGGCGCGGAGGACATCCTTCGCTGCGCTCAGGACAGGCTCCGAGGCACGGAGAACTGCCAGTCAGTGTGGTCGACCTGACAGATTCCGTGTTCGGGACCGGTTCGCGGCCGGGACAAACAGCTCTTCACCACCGGTACCGAATCGCCTCATCAGAAGACGCGGAGGCGATAGATTCGACGGATGCGAGCCATCGTCTACGAGGGTGCGGGCGGGGTCGAGGTGGTGCGGATCGCCGAGCGGCCGACGCCGCTGCCGGGGCCCGGGCAGGTCCGCGTGCGGGTCCGCGCGGCGGGCCTCAACCGGGCCGACATCCTCCAGCGCCGCGGGAACTACCCGGCCCCGCCCGGGTGGCCTGCCGACATTCCCGGCCTCGAATACGCCGGGGAGGTCGAGTCCCTCGGCGCCGGCGTGAGCCGCTGGAACATCGGCGACCGCGTGATGGGTCTTGTCGGCGGCGGGGGACAGGCGGAATACGTGGTGACGCCGGAAGCCGAGGCGCTCGGCGTACCGGAGGAGGTCGACTGGCCGGGCGCGGCCGCGATCCCGGAATCGTTCCTTACGGCCTACGATGCGCTCGTCACCCGGGCGCGGCTCCGCGCCGGCGAGCGGGTCCTGATCCACGCCGCCGCGGGCGGGATCGGCACCGCGGCGGTGCAGGTGGCGCGCCGGCTCGGCGCCACGGTCATCGGCACTTCGCGCAGCGCCGACAAGCTCGCGCGGCTGGCCCCCCTCGGTGTGGCCGAGGGGATCGACGTGGCACGCCGCGGGTTCCTTGAGCAGCTCTCGGGGCCGGTCGACGTGGTGCTCGACGCGCTGGGCGGGCCGGCGTTCGCGGACAACCTGGCGGCATTGCGGGAGCGTGGCCGGCTGGTGCTGATCGGGTTCCTGGCCGGGTCCGCCTTCTCGGGCGACCTCGGGCCGGTGCTCCGGAAGCGGCTCCAGGTGATCGGGACGGTGATGCGGACGCGGGCCACGGAGGAGCGCGCCGAGCTGGCCGCCGACTGGCGGCGCGACCTGGCGCCCGGCTTTGCATCCGGCGAGCTCAGTCCTGTCGTAGGAGCGGAACTGCCGGTGGAGCGATTCGCCGAGGCCCACGCCCTGATGGAGCGGGACCAGCTCTTCGGCAAGTGCGTCCTCGTCTGGTGAGGTGGGCCCCTCCCCGCGTGTATATTTCGGCCCTGACGCGCCCCGGTCCGACGGGGCGCATTCCATCCACGGAACGCTTATGGCCACGATGACCGCCCCGACCCACCCGTTCACCGCCTCCCGCGAGGCTGGCCGGGAGCCCTTCAAGGTCAAGGACCTTGCCCTCGCCGAGTTCGGCCGGAAGGAGATCCGGCTGGCCGAGCAGGAGATGCCGGGATTGATGGCGCTCCGGGCGGAGTACGCCGGCAAGCGGCCGCTCGCGGGCGCCCGGATCATGGGTTCGCTCCACATGACCACGCAGACTGCGGTGCTCATCGAGACGCTGGCCGAGTTGGGCGCCGACGTGCGGTGGGTGTCGTGCAACATCTTCTCGACCCAGGACCAGGCCGCCGCGGCCGTGGTGGTGGGGAAGGACGGCACCGAGTCCGACCCGAGGGGTGTTCCGGTGTTCGCCTGGAAGGGCGAGACCCTGCCGGAGTACTGGTGGTGCACCGAACAGGCGCTGATGTGGCCCGACGGTTCGGGCCCCAACCTGCTCCTCGACGACGGCGGCGATGCCACGCTGCTGGTCCACAAGGGGGCGGAGTACGAGCGGTCGGGGAAGATCCCGGCGTTCGACGCCGCGAACGACCCCGAGGAATGGGGCGTCATCCTCGACCTGCTCCGTGCGGAGGCCAGGGCGCACCCGGGGCGGTGGACCAAGGTGGCCGCGGCGATCCGGGGCGTCTCGGAAGAGACCACGACCGGCGTCCACCGGCTGTACGAGATGATGCGGGCGGGCACGCTGCTCTTCCCGGCCATCAACGTCAACGACTCGGTGACCAAGTCGAAGTTCGACAACATCTACGGGTGCCGGCACTCGGTGGTGGACGGGCTCAACCGCGCCACCGACGTGATGATCGCCGGGAAGCTGGCGGTGGTGTGCGGCTACGGAGAGGTGGGCAAGGGATGTGCCCAGGCGCTCAAGGGGCAGGGGGCGCGGGTGGTCATCACCGAGATCGACCCGATCTGCGCGTTGCAGGCGTCGATGGAGGGGTACCAGGTGCTGACGCTGGAGGACGTGGTGTCGACGGCCGACATCTTCATAACCGCCACCGGCAACCGCGACATCATCACCGCGCAGCACATGGCGCGGATGAAGGACAAGGCGATCATCGGCAACATCGGCCACTTCGACAATGAGATCGACATGGCCGGGCTCAAGGACACCAAGGGCGTGCGGCGGATCAACATCAAGCCGCAGTACGACGAATGGGCCTTCCCGGACGGCCACTCCGTGCTGATCCTCTCTGAAGGGCGGCTCTTCAACCTGGGCAACGCCACCGGCCACCCGAGCTTCGTGATGTCCGCGAGCTTCACCAACCAGGTGATGGCCCAGATCGAGCTCCACCAGAACGCCGGCAAGTACGAGAAGAAGGTCTACACCCTGCCCAAGCACCTCGACGAGAAGGTGGCGCGGCTCCACCTCGACAAGCTCGGCGTCAGGCTCACCACGCTCACGCCCGTGCAGGCCGGCTACATCGGGGTCAAGCCCGAGGGGCCGTACAAGGCGGAGCACTACAGGTACTAGTGAGAAGTAAGAAGTGAGAAGTAAGAAGTGAAAAGGGGCTCCGCTGAATGACGGGGCCCCTTTCGCTTGGGCAGGTGTTCGGTACCTTCGGCACTTCTCACTTCTCACTTCTCACTCCGGATGGAACTCCGCCAGGTGCTTGGCCATGTAGGCCTTGAGGAGCTTGAGCAGGTCCTCGGAGTTGTCGAAGAACCCGGCGTCGAACTCCTTGAGCATCCGCCGTTCGCGGCCGGTGAAGTCCTCCATGATGGCCAGGCGCTCGTCCTGGTCGACCGGGACCTCTTCCGGGAAGGTGGTCGTGGCGTGCTCCATCATCTCGGCGGTGTGGTCGGCGCCGATGGCGCGCAGCGCGGCCAGCGTCTCCGCGGTGTGGTCGCCTGAGATCTCGCTCAGGAACTGGCGGAGCCCCCCCGCCTCCACCTCCCGCACCAGCCAGTCGATGCAGTGCGCGACCTGCTCCCCCTGCGAGAGCCCGTCGTAACCGAGCCGCTCGTAGCGTGGGAAGACGAGGTCGTTGATCCCCGCCCAGAACCGCTCGGCGTTGTCCACCTTGAGCAGGTCCGTGAGGGGATTCTTGGCGGTCTTTGTGCCCGACGTTGCCGGGGTCTTCTTCCGTGGCACCGCGATCTCGTCCTTCCTTGGCCCTTCACGGACCTTCCTCCCCGCAGGGGGGCGGGGTGAACTGCGGCCAATTTGTGCGTCCCCCCTCCGCCGTGGCAAGGGGGTCACTCCCGGGCGGTGGCCCGGTCGGTGGTCCGGGCCGGCCGCTCGCGGAATTCGAGGTCCTCGGCCATCACGGTGGTGTGGTCCTTTCCGGTCCTAAGTCGGGTCATCCGCTGGCCGAGGAGGTTCATGTTCCGCTCGGTGACGCCGGCCCAGAGGGGGTCCACGTCGTACCAGGTGACACTGTTGAGCCCCGAGTACTTCTGGGCGACCTGTGGCTTGAGCCGGGCCTGGAATGCCGTCATGAGGCTCCCTGTAGGTGACCCATCCATACTGCAACGGCGTACGGCGCGGCGCAATCCGGGCTAGGCCGGAACGTGTCCCCGGAACATGAAGTACACCGCCCCGACCATGCACAGCCCGGCCCAGAGGAAATCGAGCCTGAGCGGCTGCTTCATGTAGAGGAACGCGAACGGCACGAACACGGCGAGGGTGATGACTTCCTGCAGGATCTTGAGCTGGGCCAGGGAATAGGCGGTGAAGCCCATCCGGTTGGCCGGCACCTGGAAGCAGTACTCGAAGAATGCGATGGCCCAGCTGGCCAGGATGGCCACGAAAATGGGCCGGCCGCCAAGGTTCCTGAGGTGGGCGTACCAGGCGAACGTCATGAACACATTCGACAGGACGAGGAGGCCGGCGGTGCGGAGCAGGATGGGGGACATGGTCGTCGGGTCGGGGGTGGAGGTTGGCGCCGAGTGCGTGGAGAAGGGGGCG
>DASYXP010000029.1:0-2225 GCA_035934835.1 Gemmatimonadales bacterium
AAGACCGCGGCCGTGGCGCCAGACAGCGCGGTCGTGGTGGTCAGCGCCGCCCGGCCGAGCGGCACCGCGGTGCCGGGGTCCGGCCAGCGATTCGTCGTGCACATCCTGCATTAGCCCGGAGGCGCCGTGCCCGCTCCACGGACCCTGAACGACATCTTCTTCGGCGCGATCGACCGGTTCACAGCCCGGCCCGCGGCGATGCGCCACAAGCAGGACGGCGCCTGGCGGCCGATCAGCTACGTCGATCTGTACGCCCGCGTGCGCGACCTGAGCTTCGGCCTCGCCGCCCTCGGCATCAAGCGGGGCGACCGGGTGGCCATCCTGTCGGAGAACCGGCCCGACTGGGCCGTGGCCGACTACGCCTGCCTGGCGCTCGGCGCCGCCGACGTGGCCATCTATCCGACGCTCCCCCCCAAGCAGATCGAGTACATCCTCAACGACTCCGGGGCGGTCGCCGTGTGCGTGTCGACGCCGGCGCAGCTGGCCAAGGTCCAGGAGATCCGCGCCGGCCTGCCGGCGCTCCAGCACGTGATCGGCTTCGACGCCGCCACGCGAGGGGCTGGCGTCGTGACCCTCGACGAGCTCCTGGCGCGCGGGCGCGCGTCGGGCACGGACGAGGCGGCGTGGCGGCGCCACGCGCTCACTGCCCAGCCCGACGAGGTGGCCACGTTCATCTACACCTCGGGCACCACCGGCGACCCCAAGGGCGTGATGCTCACCCACGGCAACATCACGTCGAACGTGGTGGCGGGGCTCGACGTGCTGGGGCTCCGGGACGACGACGAGTGCCTGTCGTTCCTGCCGCTCAGCCACATCTTCGAGCGGATGGCCGGGCATTACGTGATGATGCAGGCAGGCGTGGTCATCAATTACGCCGAGAACTTCGACAGCGTGCCGGCCAACCTCCTCGAGACCAGGCCGACCGTGGTGCTCTCGGTGCCGCGGCTCTACGAGAAGATCTACGCGCGGGTGCTCGACAATGCGATGGGCGGCGGACCGGTCAAGCGCAACATCTTCTTCTGGGCCAAGCGCACCGGCGAGGAGTGCATCGACCTCCTCCAGGCGCGCAAGCCGATCCCCGGCGCGTTGCGGTTCGGCTGGGCCATCGCCGACCGGCTGGTGTTCACCAAGCTCCGCGCGCGCACCGGCGGGCGGCTCCGGTTCTTCGTGTCGGGTGGCGCTCCGCTCGGCGCGGACATCGCGCGGTTCTTCCACGCGGCACGCCTCCCGATCTACGAGGGCTACGGCCTCACCGAGACGAGCCCCGTCATCTGCGTCAACACCGTCGAGCACCTCAAGATCGGCACCGTCGGCCGGGCCATCCCCGGGGTCGAGGTCTCGATCGCGCCGGACGGCGAGATCCTCACCCGCGGGCCCCACGTGATGAAGGGGTACTACCACAAGCCCGACGCCACCCAGGAGGCGATCGACGCCCAGGGATGGTTCCACACCGGCGATGTGGGCGACCTCGACCTCGAGGGATTCCTCCGGATCACCGACCGGAAGAAGGACCTCATCGTCACCGCCGGCGGGAAGAACATCGCGCCCCAGCCGATCGAGAACGCGGTCAAGGCCAGCAAGTTCATGTCCAACGCCGTGATGCTGGGCGACAAGCGCAAGTTCCCGGTCATGCTCGTGGTGCCCAACTTCGGGAACCTGCAGGCGTGGGCCCGCCACAAGCAGCTGTCGTTCGCCGACGACGCGGCGCTCATCGCCCTGCCGGAGGTCCGCAGCAAGCTCGAGCGCGAGGCCCTCGCCATGATGCGCGACCTGGCCCATTACGAGGTGCCGAAGAAGTTCCTGCCGCTCCTCCATGACTTCAGCATCGAGAACGGGGAGCTGACGCCGACGCTCAAGGTGAAGCGGCGGGTCGTGGAGCTGCACTACCAGAAGGAGATCGACGCCCTCTACGCCGAACCGGAGGGCGGGATCCGAGACCTCGACGGGAAGTAGCAGGCAAGCACGAGAAGATGAAGGAGAAGGAGAAGGAAAGGGAGAAGGAGAAGGAGAAGGAAAGGGGGAAGGAGAAGGAAGTAGTGAAGAGTGAGAAAGAGAAGGGAGAAGGGAGTAGGGGGAGCAGGCGAATAGACGTGAAGCGAAACGGGGGATCCCGCGGGTCGGGGGCCCCTTCTCGACTGGCACCCTTCGATTCGTACGTCGTGCCCCTCGCCGATAGTGTCGCGCGCCCCACCCCTCACGTCGCCCCGTCCTCCTCCACCTCCTTC
>DASYXP010000044.1:0-17914 GCA_035934835.1 Gemmatimonadales bacterium
CGTGGCCCGGGACCGCGCCGGGCCGGCGGGTCGCCGCCAGTGACGCGAAGCTGAATCCGATCCGGCCCTTCCCGGACAGCGCCCGGGCCAGGCCCACGTTCCGCGCCCAGCGCGCCGCCGTGAGGAGCGGCCGCCAGAGCCACCGATGGCGGAAGACCCGGAGCACGATGCGCGCGCGGAGCGGGATCCCGTTCTGCTCGGCGAGCCACGCGCGGGTGGCCTCCAGGCCCCTCCCGTACTCCACCCCCGACGGGCACGCCGGCTCGCACCCGCGGCAGCCGAGGCAATGGTCCAGGTGCTCGGTGACCGCGGGGTCGTCGGGCGCGAGCTCCCCCTGGGCCAGCGCGCGCATCAGGACGATCCGCCCGCGAGGGCTGTCGGCCTCCTCGCCGGTGGCGAGGTACGTGGGACAGGCGGGGAGGCAGAACCCGCAGTGCACGCACGGGTCGAGCGCGGGGCTCACCGAGAGCGGGGCCGGGCGCTCAGGCATCTTCGCCTTCCAACGCCACGACGAAGGTGCCACCCGGGTCGAACGTGTCGCGGAGGCGCCCCACGATCGGCCCGACGCCTTCCCGGTACGCCCCGAAGTGTCCCGCCTCGCGCCGGAGCGCCCAGGGGGCCCGTTCGAGCGTGAGCGGGACCTCGCGTGAGGCGGCCACGGCGCGGACCCGCTTGACGGCTGCGGCGGGCGCATCGCCGCTCCAGCGGACCTGGCCGGTGGTGGCGCCGACGGTGATGAGCCCCGTGTCCAGCACCTCGTCGAGGAGGTCGAGGGTCTCATCGAGGCCGTCGGGGAGCGCGCCGAGGCGCAGGGTCACGGCGCCACCCAGGGGAGCCCGCGCCGCCATCGTCCACCAGGCGTGCGCCTGCTCGACGGCGAGCGTCCGCCACTCAAGGCCGGTCGCTGCAGCGAGTGCGGCGGACTCGGCGGCCACGCCCTCGGCCGGCCCGACCAGGCGCGCCGCCAGCTGCCACTCCCGTTCCGCCACCACGGCCGGCGCGCACAGCTCGAGCGCCGCGACCGACACTCCGGCCTCGATGGCCGAGCGGCCCGCCCGGGTCAGGTGGTCGCGGTCGCCGTGGGCCACCAGTGTCACGTCCTGCTCCGGGCGCGCACGGAGCCGCAGGTGGAGTTCGGTGAGCATGCCGAACCCGCCGAATCCGCCGACCTGGAGCTTCGTGAGGTCGTAGCCGGCCACGTTCTTGACCACCCGCCCCCCTGCCTGGATCACCTTGCCGTCACCGGTCACGAAGGTGCAACCGAGGACGTGGTCGCGGACGGTGCCGGCGCCGGCGCGGAGCGGGCCGGTCGTGGCGGTGGCGACGATCGACCCGACGCTCCGGTCGGGGCGTCCGGGAGGGTCGAGCGGGAGCCACATCCCCGCCGCGGCCAGGCGCCGTTCGAGCGTGTCGAGCGTCACCCCCGCCTGCACGGTGGCCACGAGGTCGGCGGGGCTCACGCTCACGACCTGGTCGAGGCCGCGGGAGCTGACCGCCAGGTCGGCGGGGGCGTCGGCGGGGAGCCACGATCCCCGGCCTTCGAGGCGCACCTTCCATCCCTCGTCGTGCGCCAGCCGGAGGACCAGCGCCGCGGCGTCCGAGCTGTCGGGCATCGCGCGTGGGAGGCCGGACGGGTCGCGGCCGACGCACGCCGGGCCAAGGAGCGCGGTCAGCCGTTCGAGGATGGCGGTGCTCACGGGACGCCTCCCGCCCGCCACTCCCGGCAGGCATGGATGGGGATCACCTTGCCGGGATTGGCGGTGTCGAGCGGGTCGAAGACCCGGCGCACGGCGCACATCGCCGAGAGCGTCTCCGGGGAAAAGAGCAGCGGCATGTACTCCCGCTTGTCGACGCCGACGCCGTGCTCCCCGGTGATGCTCCCGCCGGCCGCAATGCAGGCGGCCACGATCTCGCCACTGGCCCGGTGCACCCGCTCGGCCAGCGCGGCATCGCGCCCGTCGAATGAGATGTTGGGGTGGAGGTTCCCGTCGCCGGCGTGGAACACGTTGCTGATCGTGAGGTCGTGCCGCCGGCCCACCTCGGCGATGAGGTCGAGGATGTCCGGGAGGCTCGACCGGGGGACGACGGCGTCCTGCACCACCAGGTCCCGCGCGATGCGGCCCATCGCGCCGAAGGCCTTCTTCCGCCCCTGCCAGAGCCGGGCGCGGTCGAGCGGGTCGGTGGCCTCGCGGATGGAGCGCGCGCCGTGGCCCTGGAGGGTCCGGTGCACCGAGGCCGATTCCGCCGCCGCCGCCGCGGGCCGCCCATCCAGCTCAACGAGGAGGACGGCCGCCGCGTCGGTGGGATAGCCAGCGGCATAGATCGACGCCTCCACCGCGCGCACGCAGGCCTGGTCCATCATCTCGAGCGCCGCCGGAATGACGCCGGACGCGATGATGGCGCTCACCGCCTCGCCCGCGGCGCGGACGCTCGCGAAGTCGGCCAGGAGCGTGTGGATCGCCTCGGGGACCGGCACGAGCCGCAGCGTGATGGCCGACGCGATGCCGAACATCCCTTCGCTGCCGACGAAGAGCCCCACGAGGTCGGGGCCCCACGCCTCCCCCTGCGGTGACCCGAATGACGCCACGTTCCCGTCGGGGAGGATCACCTCGAGCGCCGTGACGTGGTTGGTGGTGACGCCGTACTTGAGGCAGTGCGGGCCGCCGGCGTTCTCGGCAACGTTGCCGCCAAGGGTGCAGGCCGACTGGCTGGAAGGATCGGGAGCGTATTGGAGGCCGAAGGGACGGGCCGCATCGGACAGCCGGGCGTTCACCACGCCCGGCTCCACCGTGGCGCGCCGGGCCGACGGGTCGAGGGCGCGGATCCGGTCGAGCCGGGTGAGCGTCAGGAGCACTGCGTCGCCGCCCGCCAGCGCACCACCGGAGAGGCCGGTCCCCGCGCCGCGCGCCACGAACGGCACGCGGAGCCGATGGAGGGCGCGGATCACGGCGATCAACTCCTCCCGGTCCCCCGGCAGCACGACGAGCTTCGGTTCGGAGCGATGCGTGGGCAACCCGTCGCCGCTGAACGTGGCGAGCTCGGCGTGGCGCTCCCGCACCCATCGGTGCCCCACGATGCGGGCCAGGTCGGCGGCGAGCGGGGAGGGCATGTGGGGAATGTAGGAGAGCCATCGGCTATCAGCTATCCGCTATCAGCCGCCCCGAACGCGAACGAGCCTCCGACGACCGAATCGGAGGCTCTTCCGTGACCGGAGCAACCTGATAGCTGATAGCCGATAGCTGATAGCAGTCAGCCCCTCAAACCCTCACGCCGCCACCCAGCTCCCCTTCAGGATCTGGACGTCGGGGCTCTGGCGGAGCTTCTCGAAGGCGCGTTCGCGGATCTGGCGGATCCGCTCCCGGGTGACGCCGAGGAGGGCGCCGATCTTTTCCAGCGTGAGCGCCTCGGTGCCCTGCTCCAGGCCGTAGTAGAGGCAGAGGATCTTGCGTTCGCGCGGGGTGAGGTACCGGTCGAAGAGCCGGTCGATGAACTCGCGCATCAGCCGGGCATCGGTGGTCTCCTCGATCTCGTTCGACCCTGCGCCGGCAAAGCGCTCGCCGTAGGTGCTGGCGCCCTTGTCGCCCCGTTCCACCGGCGCGTCGAGCGAAAGCTCGGCCGAGGTCATCCGGCGGCTGGCGCGGATGTTCTCCACCGTGTCGTTGAGCGCCTGGGCGATCTCCTGGTCGGTCGGTTCCCGGCCCAGCTCCTGCGACAGGAAGCTCTCGGCGCGGGACATCTTGATGAGCGCGCTGTTCTGGTTGAGCGGGATCCGCACGCTCCGCGTCTGCTCCGCCAGCGCCTTGAGGACCGCCTGCCGCACCCACCACACCGCGTACGAGATGAACTTGACTCCGTGGTCCGGGTCGAACTTCCGGACCGCCTTGAGGAGGCCCTCGTTCCCGATGGCCACCAGCTCCGACAGGTCGAGGCCGTGGCCCTGATACTTCTTGACGTAGGAGATGACGAAGCGAAGGTTGGCCGTCACCAGCCGCTCCGCCGCCTTCTCGTCGCCATTCAAGGCCAATCGGGCCAGGCGGCGCTCCTCCGCCTGGTCGGTGATCATCGGCAGCTTCTGGATGTCGAGCAGGTACTGGTCGAACGCCGCCGTGGCGACGGGGCGAAAGAACGGACGCGCCTTCGTGACTCGGGCACGGGCCATGGATACCCCACGGGCTGGAGGAGCATCACTGCTCAGATTGCACGGCTGATGGATCGAGACCTGCGGCCGACCGGTCGGTCGGGAGAGGGAAGCCAACATAGGGAATTCGCAAAGAACGGTCAAGCATCCCAAAATTTCCACATCACAAAGTGTTCCGGGGAAAGAGTTTCCCGGCTTTGTCCACGCCGGGTGTCTGCCGGAGGACGCGGTCCGGGTCCCCGGCTTCAACGTAAGCCTTTCAGCTACAACGAGTTATGTGGTGTGTTCGAGGTGGAGTAATGTGGATGGCATGTGGTGGAGGGCGGGGAAAGCTGCCGCGTCAGAGGATGGTCTCGATCGCCTCCTCGACCCGGGCCGGTGCCACCGCGACGGTCCACCGCTGTCCGGCGCGGTGCGCCCGCCCGACCGCCTCGACCAGGGCGAATCGCAGTTCGGTCCCGCGGTTCTTCTTGTCGGTGGCCATCGCCGCCCGCACGGCAGGCGCCGCGAGGCCGGCCGGGGCGCGGGTGGGCAGTCCGAATGTCGACAACGCCGCCCGGACCCGCCCGGCGACCCCGGCGGAGATCCCCAGCGCGTCGGACAGGGCGGCCTCGGCCAGGAGCCCGAGGGCCACCGCCTCGCCGTGCGGCAGGGTGAATCCCGTCACCTGCTCGAGCGCGTGGGCCACCGTATGCCCGGCGTTGAGGCTCGCGCGCTCGCCCGCCTCCCGCTCATCCGCGCCGACGATCGACGCCTTGATCTCGACGCTCCGGCGCACCAGGTGCTCGACCGCCGAGGATTCGCGTGCCTTGATCGCCGCCGCGTTGGAAACGATCCACTCGAGGTACGCGGCGTCGCTGATGAGGCCGTGCTTCAGCGCCTCGGCCAGGCCTCCGATGTAGTCCCGCTCCGGGAGCGATCCGAGCACCGCCGGATCGGCGATGACCGCCGCGGGCGGGTGGAACGCGCCGACGAGATTCTTTCCCTGCGGCAGGTCCACCCCGACCTTCCCGCCTACCGAGGCGTCGAGCATCGCAAGGAGGGTCGTGGGCACCTGCACCACCGGCACCCCGCGCAGGTACGTCGCCGCGACGAACCCCGCGAGATCCCCCACCGACCCGCCGCCCACCGCAATGATGACGCCGTCCCGGTCGAGGCCGCGGGCCACGAGCTGGTCGGTGAGCGCGGCCCACTGCTCGCGGGTCTTGGCGGCCTCGCCCGGCGGCAGGGTGAGCGGCGAATCCGCCAGCGCGCCGAGCCCCCACCCGGCGAGCTTCGGCGCCAGGGTGTGGTCGGTGACCGTGATGGTGTGCCGATGCCCCAGCGCCTCGCGCAGGATCTCCGGCGCGTGCGCCAACCCGTCGGTGCGGACGTGCACCGGGTAGAAGCCGAGGGCGTGGGTGACGGTGATGACGGGCATGGAGGACGGTGAACGGTAAGGGGTAAGCGGTGAGCGGGCTCTCGATCGCGATCTCGACCGGCTGCCCGCTCACCGCTTACCGCTCACCCCTCACCACGTCACATCCCCCTTCCCCTCGCGGTGGTTGGCGACGCGCGCGAGGGTGAAGAGGAGGTCGGAGAGGCGGTTGAGGTAGATGAGGAAGAGATCCGGCACCTCCTCCTTTTCCGCGAGGGCCACGACACTCCGCTCCGCGCGGCGGCAGATGGTGCGTGCCAGGTGGAGTGCGGCGGCCTTCGGGGCCCCGGCCGGGAGGATGAACGCCTTGAGCGGGGTAAGCTCCTGCTCGGCCTGGTCGATCGCCTGCTCGAAGAGGCTCACGCGCCCTTCCGAGAGCTCCGCCTTTTCGAGCGCCTTGCGGACCTTCTCGGGGTGGGGCGTGGCGAGATGCCCGCCGAGGGAAAAGAGGTCGCGCTGGATCGACTGGAGGAGGTCGTCATGGAAGGCGACCGGCGGCGTCGCACGGACGACGCCGATGGCGGAGTTGAGCTCGTCGACGTCGCCATAGGCGGCCACGCGGGGATGGTGCTTCGACACCCGGCCGCCGCCGAAGAGCCCAGTCTCGCCGGCATCGCCGGTCTTGGTGTAGATCTTCATGCCGAGAAAGGTAAGAGGTGAGCGGTGAGAGGTAAGAGGGAAGAGGGAAAAGGGAAGAGGGAAGAGGGAAGGGGTGAAACGTGAGAGGTGAGACGTAAGACGTGAGGGGTGGGGAACGCGCAAGCCCCGTTCACCGTTCTCCGCTCACAGCTCACCGCTTCCCGCTCACCTCTCACCGCTCACTGCTCACCTCTCACCGCTCACTGCTCACCTCTCACCGCTTCCCGCTCACCTCTCACCGCTTCCCGCTCACCGCTCACCGCTTCCCGCTCACCTCTCACCGCTTCCCGCTCACCTCTCACCGCTCACTGCTCACCGAGTATCACACCCTCCACTCGTCCGCCCGCCACGCCTTGACCATCGCCTTGATCTGCGCCTGGTCGTCGATGCTTTCGGCCAGGACCTTCCGGGCGAGCTCCGGAAGTTCCTGGTCCGGCGCAAAGCGCAGTGAGATCAGTTGGGCGCGGGTGAACTCCGGGATCCTGGCCTTCAGGTCCGCGGGCAGGAGGCGCTCCATCCGGATGCGCTCCTCGAGGCGGATGATCCGGTCCTGCACACCCACCGCGAACGCCCGGGTGTACCAGAGGAGGAGCACGAGGGCCACCGCGACCAGCACTCCATCGACGGTCCCCGCTCCAGGGTACTTCACGACCTCGATGGCACGCCAGATGAGGTTGACCGCCAAGAGGCCGGTGGCGACGAAGTGGAATCCGGGGACGTAGCGGGCGTGATTGGCGAGGCTCTGCCGGGTCGCGTCGGGCATCGGTGCTCCAAGTCGGTCGAGGTGGTGTGCGGTGATCGGTTCAGGTCGCATCGCGTTCGAGCAGGACGTAGCCCGACATCCGGCGCACCGCTTCCCGCTCCTTGGCCGAGGAGAGCCGGCCGAGGCTGCGCCAGAGCCACATCATCGGCATCTCGCGGTGGAGCCGGCGGGCTTCCTCGAGTGTGGAGCGGAAGAGCGCTTCCCGCCAGCCGGCCGCCCGGAAGAAGGCAGTGCCTTCCGCCGGGCCGAACCGGAACGGGGCGTTGCCCCGCTCTAGCGTGGAGCCCCATGAACGGGCCAGCATCTTGAGGAGCCGGGGGCTGGCGAGGTCGGTGAGCCACCACCGGAACGCGGGTGCGCGGCGCAGCGCCCGAGCCAGGTCGGCCACCTGTTCCGGCATGAGGTAGACGAGAAGTCCCTCGGTGACCACCAGGGCCTGCCGGCCGGCCGATGCCAGTCGGGAGAGGAGCGCGTCGCGCGCCACGGGATCGGTCAGGTCGGTGGGGGCGGCCTCGTACCGGCAGGTCGGGCGTTCGCCGCTGAGCGCGGAGGTCTTGGCCTCCAGGATGCCGGGGAGGTCGACGTCCACCCATCGGAGGGTCGGCGGCAGCGGGAGGCGCCAGGGGCGGGTGTCGAGGCCGCAGGCGAGGTTCACCACCAGGTCGACGCCGTGGACCCGGACCCGGTCGAGGATGATCTCGTCGAAGACCGCGGTGCGGACGATCATCGCCCACGCCATCTGGCGGCCGCGGTGCACCCGATCGACGATGGCCTCGCCCACGGGACCGGCCAGGCGGCGTGCGAAGGGGTCGCGGAAGAGCGCGTCGGGGCGGTCCGTCTCCATCGCCCGGTAGTACGCCACCCAGCGGGCGGTGTCCGAGATGTGCTCGATCATCGGGGGAATGTGCCGGGGTCGGGGCGGGGACGGAAGCGTGTCGCTGCTATATTCGGGCGGTGCAGGGCCGGGTGTCAGGACTCAAGACCCGCGACCCGCGACCCAAGACCAACGACCAACGACCAACGACGATCGACGACGTGACCCCACACTCGCAACCCACGACCGACATCACCATCATCGGCGGTGGCCCGACCGGACTCTTCGGCGCGTTCTACGCCGGGATGCGCGGGGCGTCGTGCCGGATCATCGATGCCCTGCCGGAGCTCGGCGGCCAGCTGATGGCGCTCTACCCCGAGAAGCACATCTACGACGTGGCGGGGTTCACCAAGGTGCTGGCCAAGGACCTCGTGGCCGCGATGGTGCACCAGGGGCTCCAGTTCGGCGCAACGGCCCACCTGGGCCAGACGGTCACCGGCCTCCGGCGGGAGATGCGCGGCGGCGAGGAGCTCTTCATCCTCGACACGACCGCGGACAGCTACCCGACGCGGACCATCGTGCTCGCCGCGGGGATCGGCGCCTTCTCGCCCCGGACGCTTCCACTCGATGGATCGGAGCGGTGGGAGGGGAAGGGCCTCCGCTACCACATCCGTGAGCCGGCGGAGCTGGCGGGGCAGCGCGTGCTCCTCGTGGGCGGTGGAGACTCGGCATTCGACTGGGCGCTGCACCTCCACGGCGTGGCCCGCAGCGTGACGCTGATCCACCGGCGGGACCAGTTCCGGGCCCACCAGGCCACGATCGACCAGGTGCAGAAGCTCGCCGAACAGGGGAAGGTCGACCTCCGGACCTTCACCGAGGTCTCGGCCATCCACGGCACGGCGCGCATCGACGGCGCCACCCTGCGGCACGCCAAGACCGGCGCGGAGGAGCGGATCGCCGTCGACGCGATCGTGCCGCTCCTGGGGTTCCATTCCGACCTGGGCGCCATCAATGCGTGGGGGCTGGACACCGAGAGGGCCGACATCAAGGTGAGCCAGGTGATGGAGACGAACGTGCCCGGCATCTACGCCGCCGGCGACGTCGTGTCCTATCCCGGGAAGCTCAAGCTCATCGCCACCGGCGTGGCCGAAGCGTGCACCGCCGTCAACAACGCCGTGCACCGGGTCAACCCGAAGGCCAAGGTCAATCCGGGGCACTCGTCGGATCTCAAGATCTTTGAGGAGAAGACGTGAGAAGTAAGAAGGAGAGGGAGAAGGAGAAGGAAGCGGGGGCCGCCATTCGAGATCACGAACGGCTGCCCCTCTATCCTTTTCACTTCTCCCTGCTCCTCCGCTTCCTTCTCCTTCTCTTTCTCCTTCCGTCCCCTTCTCCTTCTCCTTCCTTCCCCTTCTCCTTCTCCTTCTCCTAGCTACTTCCTGCTCCGTCCGATGTCGACGACGAGCGAGTCGATCTCCGCCAGCGCATCCCGCCCGCGCTGGGCGTGATGGTTGGCGAGGACCGACACGGTCCAGACCTTCCCGTCGGGGAACTCGATGAACCCCGACAGTGTGTTGACGCGCCCGATGCTGCCAGTCTTGGCGCGCACCCGGCCGGCAAGCGGGGTGCCCTGGAACCTGTCCTTCAGCGATCCGGGCGCCCCGGCGAGCGGAAGGCCTGGCTCGAAGGTGGCCCACCCGTGGTGGCTCCGGGTGTAGCGGAGGATCTGTGTGAACGCGAGCGGGCTCACGAGGTCCGACGCCGCGAGTCCCGATCCGTCCTCGGTGGCGAACTGGGTGGAATCCACGTGCATCGAGTCCACCAGGAACCGGCGCTCCACCGCCAGCCCTTCCTTCCAGCTCCCCGCCTTGCCGAAGACCTTTCCCAGCTGCTTGATGAGCATCTCGGCGTACCAGTTCTGGCTGGTGTTGAGGATCGGGAAGATCCAGTCCTTGAGCGGCCGTCCGGCGGCCTCCGCCAGCGCCGGCGTATTCCGTGCGGTCAGGTACTCGAGGCTGTCGGTGGTGGAGCGGGTGGTGCCGAGGACGCTGATCCCGGAATCGGCCAGGACCTGCCGGAAGGCGCGGGCCGTGAAGAGGTTGGGGTCGGGCATCGCGAACGACTCGAGCCCTCCGTGGCTCGCGCGGTTGACGTCTCCTTCGGCCCAGAGCGCGAGGGTGCCGGGCGTCCGGAAGAAGTCGATCGTCGTGGGCGAGCTGTCGGCGCGGGTGCGGGTGCGGTTCTCGAGCGTGAGGTCGCCCACGAGGGGCGAGATGCTGAGGAGCGCCGGCCCGCCGCGCAGGGTGTCGGGCCCCCAGCGGATGTCCACGCTGTTGTCGTTGAAGGCGAGCCCCGTCACCGGGGCCGCGTACCACCAGTTGAGGTCGTACCCTTCCCACCACGGGTTCACGGTCTCGGTCTCGAAGTAGCTCCCGTCGCCCACGAGGTCGCCCGCCACGGCGGTGACGCCGCGCGCCCTGAGCCCTCCCACGAGCTGGCGGAGCTCGAAGTAGGGGTCGGTGTCGCACACGCCGGCGAGCGTCGTGTCGACGCTGTAGCAGCGCTTGGAACGGCCGAGCGTCGGGTCGCCCCGCCCGTAGAGGACGAGGTCCCCTTCGACCACGCCGTCGGTGACGGGGCCGGCGGCGTAGACGCTGGTCTTGACCGTCCAGTCCGGCGGAAGGAGCGCCGATGCGACCGACGTGACCAGCAGCTTCGTGTTGCTTGCCGGGATGAAGAGCCGGTCCTGATTGACGCCGTAGCGGAGCTTCCCCTGGTCGTCGATGACGGCGATCCCCCAGAGGCTCCGGTCCCACGGCGTCGCCGAAAGGCGGCGGTCGAGGCGGTGCTCGAGCGCCTGGGCGGAGAGGCGCGCGGGCGCGGCGGCGCAGACGGCCCCGACCAGGAGCGCGGCCCACGTCCGTCCGTCGGTCCATCCATGCATCCGCCTAGTCATAGGCCACCCGTGGGTCGGCTTTCGCATAGCAGATATCCGTAATGAGGTTCACGAACACGAACGTCACGCACAGGAAGAGGATGCTCCCCTGGACTGCGGGCAGGTCGCGCTTGGTGATCGCGTCGAGCACATACCGCCCGACCCCGGGCCAGGAGAAGATCGTCTCGGTGAGGATCGACCCGGTCAGGTAGCTGCCGAAGTCGAGGCCGAGGACGGTGATGACCGGGAGGAGGGCGTTGCGGAGCGCGTGGACCAGCACCACACGCCGCTCGGGGAGCCCCTTGGCCCGCGCGGTGCGGACGAAGTCGCCGGTGAGCGCCTCCGCCAGCGCGGTGCGGGTCATCCGCGCGATGATGGCCACCGAGCGCATCCCGAGCGTCAGTGCCGGCAGGATGAGGTAGGCCAGGCCGTCGGACCCCGACGGCGGGAGCCACCGGAGCGTGAGCGCGAAGACGAGGATGAGCAGCAATCCCACCCAGTACACCGGGAACGACACGCCGAGGTAGGCTGCGATGGTCATTGCCCGGTCCCACCACCCGCCCGGACGCACCGCGCCGACGACGCCGAACGCCATCCCGGTGACGGCCGCGAAGAGCATCGCCGCGAGCGCCAGCCGGAGCGTGGCGGGGAAGCGTTCGATGAGGTCGCGGGCAATGGGCCGCCGGGTGATGAACGACGTGCCGAGGTCGCCGTGGAGGATGCCGACGACGTAGTCGAGGAAGCGGCGGGGGAGGGGTTCGTCGAGCCGGAGCTCCGCGCGGAGCCGCGCCACGGTGGCGGGGTCGGCCCGTTCGCCGACGATCGCCGCGACGGGGTCGCCCGGCGCCACCTGCAGCAGCAGGAAGGCGAGGACCAGCACGCCGAGGAGGGTCGGCGCCAGCGCCACCAGCCGGCGGAGGAGGAGCCGGATCACCGCGCGACGACCGCCCCGGTCCAGCGCTGTCCGGTGAAGATCGCCGGCACGCGCCAGCCGTGGACGTAGGGCTGGCGGGCCCAGAGGTCCACCGGCGCCCAGAGGAAGATCCACGGCGCCAGGTCGAACACCCGCGCGTCGATCTGGCGGTCGAGCCGGACCCGCTCGGCGGAGTCGGGGGTCTCGCGGGCGCGGACGATCATCCGGTCGAGCGCGCTGTCCGCCAGGAAGGCGCGGTTGCCGCCGGCCCCCGCGTTGGACGAATGGAACAGCGGGTAGTTGAAGTCCTCGGCGTCCGGGTAGTCGGCGTACCAGTCGGTGAGGAAGAGATCGGCGTCGCCGTGCATCGACGCGGCCCGCGCCGTCGACGCATCGCGCTCGACGATCTCCACCTTGATGCCCGCCTCGGCGAGCTGCTGCTGGATGGCCTGGGCCAGTCGGCCGTATTCGTCGCGGTTGGTCCGCCAGAGCTGGAGCGAGATCCCGTTCGGGTATCCGGCCGCCGCCAGGAGCGCCTTCGCCTTCGCCACGTCGTGCGGGTAGGGGGCGCGGGTCGGGTCGTAGCCGTCGATGCCGGGGGGGATGGCGCCGGCGCTGCGGGCGCCGCGTCCGCCCATGATCTGGTCGAGGAGGGCCGAGACGTCGGTGGCGTAGTTGAGCGCCTGGCGTACCCGCACGTCGGCGAGCGGACCGCGGCGCGTGTTGATCGCCACATAGAGGTCCCGGAGCGCCGGCCGCCGGTCCAGTTCAGAGGCGTGGTCCTTTTCCCAGCGCGCCGTCTCGCCGAAAGGCACCTCCACCACCGAAAGCCGGCCCGACTCATACTCAGCGGCCTGGGTGAGGGCCTCGGGGATGATCCGGATGCGAAGGGAATCGGCCTTCGGCGCGCCGCCCCAGTAGTCCGGGTTCTTTGCGACGACGATCTGGTCGTCGTGGCGCCAGGAGACGAAGCGCCACGGACCGCTGCCGATCGGGTGGGCGCCGAAGTCGCCCGGCGGGATCGATCCGGGGACCACCGCCGCGACCGGCATCGCGAGGAGCTTGGGGAAGACGTTGAGCGGGCGCTCGAGCGTGAGGACCACCGTTGAATCGTCGGGCGTGGCGAGCCCGGCGATGTCGGACGCCTTGCCCGCGGCGAAGGCCTCCGCGCCCCGGATGGGGTAGAGCGGCCAGCCCCGCCCTCCGGAGGTGGCGGGGGCGAGCGCGCGCCGGAACGAGGCGGCCACGTCGCGCGCCGTGAGGGTGCGCCCGTCGTGAAAGCGGACCCCCGACCGGAGGTGGAAGGTGTAGGTGACGCCCCGCGGGTCGACCGTCCACGCATGCGCCAGCCCCGGGACCAGCCGGCCGTCGACGTCGAACTGGGTCAGGTTGTCGAACAGGAGCGCGATCACCTCGCCCGTCGGCACGTCGGTGGAGAGTGCGGGATCGAGCGAGCGGGGATCGGCGGTGAAGTAGTACTCGAGTGTCCGGTCCGGCGCGCGGGAGGAGCACGCGGCCGCCAGGAGGAGCGTTGCAAGGCCGAGGGTCGTTGGTCGATGGACGTTGGTCATTCAGATCGGGTGTGGGAGTCCAGACGCCAGCGACGGGAGGCCACCGACAAGGAGCCAACGACTAACGACCGCATTACGTCACAGTCGAAAAATTAGACACCTCGATGTAACTTCAACAACCTACGGCGGTTGAGACACTCGGTCAATTCACTGGAGCCCCCGATCCGGCCCCTGCATTCCCGGTCCCGGTCTTTCCTTCGTCTTGTGCCCGTGCTGCTGATGGCCGCGGTGGCGTTCGCGCGCCCCGCGGAGGCGCAGGGGGGGGATGTGGGGGAGCGGGTGGTGCGTCGGTTGGCGTTCGAGGGGAACCACGCCTACGGGAACGAGGAGCTGGCGGCGGTGATCGCGACGACGAGCTCCGGCTGGTTCGCGACCAGCCCGCTGGTCCGCTGGATGGGGCTCGGCGAAAAGCGCTACTTCGACGAGCTCGAGTTCCGGCGGGACGTGCTGCGCCTGATCGTGTTCTACCGCGAAGGCGGCTTCCTCGACGTCCAGGTGGACACCCTCGTCCGGCGGGACCCGCGCGACGTGTACGTCACCTTCAAGATCATCGAGGGCGCCCCGACGGTGGTGGACTCGTTCCGGATCGGCGGCCTCGACGGCTACGCGAAGCGGAACGAGGTGGTGCAGGACCTTCCGCTTGAGCGAGGGAAGCCATTCGACCGCCGGGTGATGCTCGCCACCGCCGACACGATCGTCGAGCGGCTGCTCAACCGCGGGTATCCCTCCGCCCAGGTGTTCCGCAACTTCAACGTCGACCAGGCCGCCCGCCGCGCCGAGGTGTCGTTCGACGTCGTGCCGGGTCCCTACGCCACGTTCGGGTCGGTGCGGGTGCGCGGGGCCTCCCAGGTCGATACCGCGCTCATCCGGAAGCTCCTCGCCGCCCGGCCCGGGCGGGAATACCGGCAGCAGGACCTCTACGAGAGCCAGAGCACCCTCTACCGGACGGAGATGTTCCGGTTCGTGGGCGTGGGGATCGACACCACCCGCTTCACGCCGGGGGACACCACCGTCCCCGTGCAGGTGCAGGTGAACGAGGGCGATTTCCGCCGGGTGCGCGCCGGGATCGGCTACGGCACCAACGACTGCGTCCGGCTGGGCGCCGGGTGGACCGCACGGAACTGGCTGGGCGGCGGGCGGCTCTTCGACCTGAGCGGCAAGGTGTCCAAGGTCGGCATCGGCGCCCCGCTCAACTGGGGATTCGGCGACAATATCTGCCACCCGCTGGCCGGCGACTCGATCGGTTCGTCGCTGCTCAATTACTCCGCCGCGGCGTCGCTCCGGACACCGGCGTTCTTCGACCCGTACAACACGGCCACCTATTCGCTCTTCGCCGAGCGGCGGTCGGAGTTCGAGGTGTACCGCCGTGAGGAGCAGGGCGTGAGCTTCGGGGTGGCGCGGGTCACGCCGCGGCACATCCCCGTCACGCTCACCTACCGCCTCGCCTTCGGGCAGACGGTCGCGAGCGCCGGGACCTTCTGCGCCTTCTTCCGCGCCTGCACCGCCTCGGACGTGGACCAGCTGCGCGAACGGCGGCGCCTGGCGACGCTCACGGCCACCTTCGCGTGGCCGCGCACCAACAGCCCCCTCGACCCGACGCGGGGATGGAACGGCACGCTCGAGCTGACCCACAGCTCGCGCTACATCGGCTCCTCGCCGCTCGAGGAGTTCAGCCGGGTGGTGGCCGAGCTGTCGTGGTACCGCCCGCTGGCGCGGAACGTGGTGCTGAGCTGGCGCCTGCGGGGCGGGCTCCTCACCTCGCCGAAGGCCACGTTCGACTCCTCGTCGTTCGCCTTCGTGCCGCCGGAGCAGCGGTTCTACGCCGGCGGCCCCAACGACGTGCGCGGCTACGACCAGAACGAGATGGGGCCGGTGGTGTACGTGGCGCCGGACAGCCTGATCGACTCCGCCGGCAACGTGCCGCCGGGCAAGGCGCAGGTCTTCCCGACCGGCGGCAACACGCTCGTGGTGGGCAACGTGGAGATCCGGCTCCCCTCGCCGATCTTCAGCTCCCGGGTGCGGTGGGCGGTGTTCGTCGACGCCGGGCTCCTCTACGAGCGGGAGAACACCGCGAGCGCGCCCCGGCTCATCCGGGTGACGCCGGGCTTCGGGCTCCGGATCGCCACGCCGCTGGGCCCGGCCCGGCTCGACGTGGCGTACAACGGGTATGACCGTCCGCCGGGCGCGCTCTACGGGCTCACCCCGCAGGGCGACCTCCTGCTCCGGCGCGAGGGCTTCACCCAGCCGCGGACCCACGGCTACACCATCCACGTCGCGGTCGGGCAGCCGTTCTGATGCACCGCCTCGTGATCCGCGTCTCCCTCGTCACGGTGCTCGGCGTCCTGGGCACCATCATCGGCACCTTCCTGGCCGTGTTCTTCACCCCGGCCGGGCGCGGCCTCGCGGGCCGGGCGCTGGCCGAGCGGGTGGACCGCCTGGTGCGGGGCGATGTCGAGGTCGGGTCGGTCGGCGGCACCGTGCTCACCGGGCTCGACCTCGACCAGCTCGTCATCCGCGACACCGCCGGCGCGCTCCTGGCCGACATCCCCCACGTCGAGGTGCGATACCGCCTGCCGGAGATCCTCGCCGGCCGCATCGTCCTGCAGCGGCTCACGCTCGACCACCCAGTGTTCCACGTCATCAAGCATCGCGACGGCCGGATGAACTACGAGGAGGTCCTCCACCTCGGCGAATCGTCGGGGAAGGGGCCGGGGACGCTCGTGCGTTTCGAGCAGGTCGACATCCGGGACGGCGCGCTGCAGCTCGACGTGCCGTGGTCGCCGCCCGACTCGATGCGCACGCCCGATCGCGCCCGCCGCGCCCTGCTCCTCGACCGCGAGCAGCCCGGCCGCGTCATCGAGGCGGGCCCGGAGGGATTCACCCGCCGGATCCGCTTCGACCACCTCACGGCGCGCTTCCCGATGATGCGGCTCGGCACCCCGGACCACCGGCCGGTGCAGCTCGTCGTCGACACGCTCGCCACCCGGGTGAGCGACCCGGCCGTGAACATCACGGCGCTCGCCGGCACCATCGAGGTCGAGGGGACCACCCTCACCTTCCGGCTGAGCCGGGCCCGCCTGCCACACAGCCGGTTCGCCGGCCAGGGGAAGGTGTACTGGCCCGCGGGTCCGCCGATGTACGACTTCAAGCTCGACGCCAGCGCCGTCGACCTGGCCGACCTCCGGTGGATCTCGCCGAACTTCCCGGCGATGACCGGCCACGCGAAGGTCACCGCCCGTTCCCGCAATGAGGATCGGACCGACTACCGGCTCGACGACCTTTCCCTTGCGGGGCCGGGCGGCCGGCTCGACGGCGCGGTCACGGTGCTCGACGATGCACGCCGCGGCGTCGGCGTCGACAAGATGGCGCTGTCGCTCAACGCCGTCGACCTCGACGTCGCGCGCGCGTACCTCGACACGCTGCCGCTGTACGGCACGCTGACCGGACCTCTTGCCGGCGGCGGGTTCCTCGACTCGCTCGACGTCGACTTCGACTGGACCTTCCGCGACCGAGCGGTGGCGGGGCACCCGGTGAGCCACGTGAGCGCGGCCGGCCACCTCGAGTTCGGGGGCCCGGAGGGGACCGTCTTCGACACCCTCGCCCTTCGCCAGGCCGACCTCGACCTCGGGACGGTCAGGCGGGTGGCGCCCGCGGTGCCGCTGCTCGGCCGGATCACGGCGGTGGGCGCGCTCACCGGGACGTGGAGCGACCTCAGCTTCACCGGCACCGCGTCGCACCAGGACGGCGACCTTCCGGTGAGCACCGCCGCCGGCACGATGCGGCTCGACACCCGGACCGACGCGACGGGATTCGGGGCCGACGTGACCCTGGAGCCGCTCGCGTTCGACGGGGTCCGGCCGAGCTTCCCGGGGCTCGCGGCGTCGGGCGCGGTGCGGGGGCACGTGGCGCTCGCGGGCACGGCGGAACGGATGCGGGTCGACGCCGACCTGGCCGGGCCGCTCGGGACGGTCCGCGCGCGGGGGACGTTCGGCCACGGGACGGCGGGGTGGTACGCCGATTCGCTCACGCTCCACTTCGGCGCGATCGACCTGCGGAGCCTCACCGGCCGCGGGCCCACCACGTCGCTCGGCGGCGTGGCGTTCCTCGACGGGATGTTCGACACCACGACCGGGCCGGAGGGGACCGCCCGGCTCGCGCTCGGCGCGGGCACCATCGGTGAGTTCACGTTCGACACCGCGGCGACGTCGGTGGCCGCCGCGGGCGGGACGCTCCGCTTCGACACGCTGGCGCTGGCCTGGCCCGGCGGCACGGCGGCAGGCGGCGGCGCCCTCGGATGGCGAGCGTCCTCGGGCGACAGCGTCCGCTTGGCGGTCGAGGCGCGGAACCTCCGCCCGCTCGAGCCGGTGCTGACGGCGCTCACCGGGCTCACCCGCGACACCAGCGGAGATGGCCAGCCCCTCTCCGGCGCCGCGCGCGGTTCGCTCGCGTTGTCGGGCTCGCTCGATTCGCTGGCGGCCGGCGGCCGGATGCGCTTCACCGACCTCGCCTTCGGCAGCACCAAGGTGCCGGGGGCGTCGGCGTCATTCGACTGGTCGGGCGGGCGCCGCCCGGCCGTGAACGCCCGGCTGTCGGTCGACACCGCGAGCGTCGGCCACCTGAGCCTTGCCGATGGCGACGCGCGGGTGGCCGGCGTCGACGATTCGCTCGGCTGGTCGGTGGCGTCGCGGATCGGCGGCGTCGACAGCGTGCGCGCCGCCGGCACGTGG
>DASYXP010000054.1:0-5782 GCA_035934835.1 Gemmatimonadales bacterium
TCGACGTCGGCCACCGGGGCGAGGACCCACTGGACGCCGATGGCCCGGGCCTCGACGGCGGTGGTCGTGGCCGCCCACGCGATGGCGCCTGGGTCACGGAGCGATGCAAGTGCGGCGGGCGGCGGCACCTCCGTCAGGCCGGCGAACTGCTGCCCCGCCCCGCGCTCAAGGTCGGCGGCAAAGAGGAGCGGCCGACCGGCCTTGGCACCGAGCTCCGCCGTGAGCGCACGCACGGTATCGGCGGTGCCGCCGAAAAGGATGAAGCCGCCCGCCCCGAAATCGAGCGCGCGGTCGATGGTGTCACGTTCGTGGGAGAACCCCGTCGCCGCCTGCCAACGGAGCGCCGGCAGGATCAGGCGACCGGCTCGCGTCACGGGCCGGTGATCCCGCCGAGGACGCGGGGGCCGCGGGCGCCGGTGGCGCGGGGGATGTTGCCGGGCTGGCCGTTGAGCGTGAGGTAGCCGAGAAGGGCAAAGGCGACCGCCTCCTTGGCGTCCCCCGGAAAGAAGAGCTCGTCGAACTTGCGGACCGCGGTCCCCGACGGGAGCAGCGCCGGTATGCGCTCGAGGAGCCGCGGGTGGTGCGCCCCACCCCCCGACACCACGAGTTCCGGCGTCGGCGGCACCCAGCGGCTGATCGCGTCGGCCACGGTACGCGCAGTGAGCTCGAGCGCCGTGGCGACGGCGTCCGGCCCCGGGGCCCGCTCCATCAGCGCCTCGGCATAGTCGCCGCCGAAGTGCTCCCGGCCGGTGCTCTTGGGGGGCGCCTCGGCAAAGAAGGGATGCGCCAGAAGTTCCTTGAGCAACGCCGGATCGACCCTGCCGAGCGCGGACACCTTGCCATCGCGGTCGAAGGGGAGCGCCGGGTCGACGGTGCGGGCCGTGGCATCCACCACCGCCATCCCCGGGCCGGTGTCGAAGGCGAAGGCCGTCTCCTCCCGACCCAGGCGCTCGACCCAGGTGAGGTTGGCCATCCCGCCGAGGTTGAGGAGGATCCGCGCGTGGTCGGGGGAGCCGAAGAGCTCCACGTCGGCCATCGGGACGAGGGGCGCCCCCTGGCCACCGGCGGCGACATCGGCGGCGCGGAAGCCGCTCACCACGCGGACGCCGAAGCGCTCGACCAGGACTGCCGGCTCACCGAGTTGCCAGCTGACGGTAGGCGGCTCGTGCCATAGCGTCTGCCCCGGGAACGCGATCCCCGCCAGGTCGCTCGCCTTCAGGTGCTGCTGCTTGAGTAGGCGGTCGACCGCCTCGCCGGCCCATTCGGCCAGCCGCACGTGGAGCCGGGCGAGGTCCTGGGGCGTGGCGTCGCCCTCGAGGGCGCGCACCAGTTCTTCGCGCTGCTCGTCGGTGTAGCGGCGCGGCACGAACCCCAGCAGCTCGGCGTGCGTGGGGCCGTCGAAGCGCACCAGCGCCGCGTCCACGCCGTCGAGCGACGTGCCCGACATCAGGCCCACCATCAACGCCCGGCGCAGCGTCATTCGACGATCTCCGGCGGCGGGCCGACGATCGGGCGGATCCTGCCGGCGTTGGCGTCGAGGAGCGCACGGGCCGCATCGCGGTCGACGCCCTTGCTGGCCATCACGATGGCGGTCTTGACGCTGCCGCCGGCCGCGTCGATGGCGGAACGGGCAGCCGCGCGGTCGAGCCCCGCCACCTCCATCAGGATACGCTCCCCCCGGTCGACCAGCTTCTCGCTCCACGCCTCGAGGTCCACCATAAGGTTGCCGTAGGTCTTCCCCAGCCGGATCATCGCGCCGGTGGTGAGGGTGTTGAGGACGAGCTTGGTGGCGGTGCCGGCCTTCATCCGGGTGGAGCCGGTGACCACTTCCGGTCCCGTGCGCACGGTGATGCAGACGTCGCACCCGTCGACCATTGCCTGGGGCGGCTCCGCGCAGCTGACGAACACCGTGCGGGCGCCGAGGGTGCGGGCGCGCCCCAGGCCGCCGCGGACGTAGGGGGTCGTCCCGCTCGCGGCGATCCCCACCACGACGTCGCTGGCGCTCACCTGGCGGGAGTCCATCTCGGCGGCACCGGCGCTCGCATCGTCCTCGGCGCCCTCGGCGGGCTTGACCAGAGCCGGGAATCCTCCGGCAATGACCCCCACCACCATCGTCGGCGGGGTGCCGAACGTCGGTGGACACTCGGAGGCATCGAGCACGCCCAGGCGCCCGCTGGTGCCCGCCCCGATGTAGAGGAGCCGGCCGCCGGCGCGGAACGCTGCCTCGATCAGGTCGATGGCGCGCGCGATCTCGACGCGCGCCGCCGCCACCGCCGGGGCCACAGTCGCGTCCTCGGCGTTGATGAGGTCGACCAGCTCCAGGCTCGACGCGACGTCGATGTCGCGCGAGCGCGGATTCCGCCGTTCGGTCAGGCGGCGGTCGAGGAAGATCGGAGTGGGGGAGCCGGGGTTGTCGGGGGCCACGATGAGCTAAATTAGAACCCGCCGCGGGGAACCGGCAACCACCAGCCCCAGCGGACTTCCCCTTCCCCACATCCCCTGGACACCCTGCCGACCGAGGCCCAAGTGTCGACCGCCAGTTCGAGCCTCCGCGCCGCCCTGCTCCTTGCAGGCCTGAGCGCCTGCGCCGCCCACCCCGCCGGCGTGACCCCCGCGCCGAGCGGGCCCACGAGCGGCATCGCCCCCACCTGGACATACGCCGGCAAGGCGCGCGTGGCGGAAGGGACGCACGGGATGGTCGTGTCCGGGAGCCCGCTCGCGAGCGAGGTGGGCCGGAAGATCCTCGAGGCGGGCGGCAACGCGATCGACGCCGCCACGGCGGTCGGTTTTGCGCTGGCCGTCGTGCATCCGGAGGCCGGCAACATCGGCGGCGGCGGGTTCTCGATCATCCGGACCGCCGACGGGAAGGTGACGGCGCTCGACTATCGGGAGACCGCACCGGCGGCGGCCACCCGGACGATGTACCAGGACCTTGAGGGCAATCCGACCGAGCTCAGCATCGCCGGCATCCTGGGGGTCGGCGTCCCCGGCTCCGTGGCGGGGCTGGTGGAGCAGCATCGCAAGTATGGACGCCTGCCGCTCCGCGACGTGGTGGCGCCGGCCATCGCGCTCGCGCGGGACGGCTTTACGGTCGACGCCTACCGGGAGCGGTCGATCGACGCCAGCCGGCCCTTGCTCTACCTCTTCAACGGTTCCCGGGCGGACTTCCTCCCCGATGGGCACGCGCCGAAGGTCGGCACCACCTTCCGCCAGCCCGACCTGGCCCGGACCCTCCAGGTGATCGCGGACAGCGGCGCCGACGGCTTCTACCGCGGCCCCGTGGCGGACCTCCTGGTGGCCGAGATGCAGCGCGACGGCGGTCTCATCACCCACGCCGACCTCGAGCAGTACCGGGCCATCTGGCGCGACCCGATCGCCATCGAATACCGCGGGTACACGGTCTACTCGATGCCCCCGTCGTCGTCGGGCGGCGTGACGCTGGCGGAGATCCTCAACGTGATGGAAGGGTTCGGGCCCCTGCCCCCCTTCGGTTCGCCGCAGCTCATCCACCGGGAGGCCGAGGCGATGCGGCGCGCCTTCACCGACCGGAACTACTATCTCGGCGACCCGGACTATGTGAACGCGCCGATCGCGAAGCTCATCTCCAAGGCGTACGCCGACTCGCTGCGGAAGTCGATCGACCTCGAGCACGCCACTCCGTCGGCCGACGTGAAGCCCGCCGCCGGCGGGATGTCGACCACGCACTACTCGGTCGTCGACGCCGACGGCAACGCCGTGAGCACCACGACGACGCTCAACAACAGCTACGGCAGCGGTGTGACCGTCACCGGGGCCGGGTTCCTCCTCAACGACGAGATGGACGACTTCGCCTCGGCGCCGGGGAAACCCAACATGTATGGCCTGGTCCAGGGTGAAGTGAACGCCGTGGCGCCGGGACGCCGCATGCTCTCGGCGATGACGCCGAGCGTGGTGACCGACTCCGCCGGGAAGCTCTTCATGGTGGTGGGCACGCCGGGAGGGCCCACGATCATCACGCAGGTGTACCACGTGATCTCGAACGTGATCGACCACCATATGTCCCTGGCCGATGCCGTCGCGGCGCCGCGGATGCACCATCAGGGGCTTCCCGACCAGATCCGCCTCGAGGCCGGCGGGTTCTACCCCGCCACCATCGCGGCGCTCGAGGCGATGGGGCACGCCATCGTGTTCCGGACCCGCTGGGGGGACGTCGAGGCGATCATCCGCACGCCGACCGGGTGGGAAGGGGTGTCGGATCCGCGGCTGGGCGGCGGGGGGGCGGGGTACTAGTCAGACAACAGACAACAGGCAACGGACAACAGACGCTCAGGACCGTCGGGCCTACCGATCCCTGAGCGTCTGTTTGTCTGAGCGTCTGTTTGTCTGAGCGTCTGAGCGTCTGTCGGGCAGTGCGTCCGTGCATCCGAGCGTCTGTTCCCTGTTACCGCCTGAACTCCCCCGTCAGCGTCATCCGCACGAGCGCGCCGGGGTAGATCGTGACGTCGCGGTCGCCGGTCTGGTCGGCCACGGCGGCCCCGCCCGCGGCGCCCGCCACACCGCCGAGGATGGTGCCGGTCTTGTTGCCGCCGATGACCCGGCCGAGCACCGCGCCCACCGCGGCGCCGACGCCGACCTTGGCCGCGGTCCCGGCGGTGATCCCACGCCCCACGAACTCGTACGCGATGGTGTCCACCGTGCCGGAGACGGGGTAGCTCTTCCCGCCGATCTCGACGCTCACGGGCGTCAGGTGGAGTTCACTGTCCCGGGCGCTCCGGCTCGACTGGGACTTGAGCTGGTCGATATGCACCGTCACCGGCGAACCCGCCGGGATGACGGTCCGGCCGCTCCGGTCCTTCACGTCATTGGACACCAGCACCACCATCGACTCGCCGGGCTTGTTGTGGCGGCTGGTGATCGTGTCCCGGGCCGTGGCCGCGAAGGTGGTGCCCCGGGCCAGGACCGGCGCGCTCGGCGCGGGCTTGGCAGCGGCGGGCGCCGGCCGGGCCGGCGCTGCTGCGGCGCCCCCTCCGGCCGGCCGGTCGGCCAGCTTGGATCCGGTGTCGGTCGGCGCCAGCTGCAGGTCACGCGACAGGGTATCACCCTGCGCCTGACCGCCCTTCGTTCCCCCGCCGCACGCGGCCAGCGCACCCGCCAGCGCCAGCGTGCCGATGATCGTCTTCCGCATATGTCCTCCGTGGATCGGTGATGACTTGTCCCGGCCCTGCGACCGGGACACTTTTTACCCCTCGATGCGCGAACTCAAGACGCTGGTCCCCTATTTCCGCCCCTACCGCCGCATCTATGCCACGGGGCTCGCGTTGGTGATCGTCTCCAACGCCTTCAGCACGCTCGTCCCCCGCTTCGTCCAGCATGGCATCGACGCCATCGCCCACCAGCAGGAGTTCGCGCTGGTGCTCCGGGCGGTCGAGTTCCTGCTGGGCGCCGCGTTCCTGAGCGCCATCGCCCGCTTCGGGATGCGGCAGTACCTGAACAGCGTGAGCCGGCGGGTCGAGTACGACCTCCGCAACGACTTCTTTGCCCACCTCGAGCGCCAGCCCGCCGCGTTCTACGACCGGCACCCGACAGGCGACCTGATGGCCCGCGCCACCAACGACCTCCTCAACATCAGGATGGTCGCAGGGCCGGCATTAATGTACCTCGTCGACACGCTCGCGCGCACGCTCCTCGTCCTCCCGGCGATGCTGCAGATCAGTGCGCCGCTCACCGGCTACGCCCTGCTGCCGCTCCTGGGCCTCCCGTTCGGGATGATCGTGTTCGGCCGCGCCATCCACGCCCGGACCGA
>DASYXP010000063.1:0-7285 GCA_035934835.1 Gemmatimonadales bacterium
TGGTACCTTAGATGATGCGGTCGTCCGCCATCGGCGGCCCGAACGGTCACCCGTCACCTGCCACGTCCAGGCACCCGACATGTCCACCACCCCGGACCTCGCCGACCTCCTCGCGCGCCAGCGCGCCGCCTTCCTGGCCGCCGCGCCGCCGGACGCCGCGACGCGCCGGGCCGACCTGCGGCGCCTCAAGGCCGCGATCGTGCGGCGCCGCTCGGAATTCGCGGCCGCGGCCAGCACCGACTTCGGGCATCGCTCTGCGCATGAAACGCTCATCGCCGACCTGAACCCGACGGTCCAGGCGATCCGCTACCTGGTCCGCCACCTGGGCCGATGGATGCGGCCGGAACGGCGCCGCGCCGCGCTCCACTTCTTCCCGGCCCGCGTCCAGGTGGTCCGGCAGCCCCTCGGCGTGGTGGGGATCCTCTCGCCCTGGAACTACCCCGTGTTCCTGGCGCTCTCACCGCTCGCCACCGCCATCGCGGCGGGCGACCGCGTGATGCTCAAGCCGTCCGAACATACCCCCGCCACGTCAGCGCTCATCGCGGAGGTGGTGCGCGAGGTGTTCCCGGTGGAACAGGCGACCGTCGTGCTCGGCGGGCCGGAGGTGGGCGCCGCGTTCTCCGGATTGCCGTTCGACCATCTGTTCTTCACCGGCGGAGGCACCGTCGCGCGCGCGGTGATGCGCGCGGCGAGCGCTCACCTTGTGCCGGTGACGCTCGAACTCGGCGGCAAGTCGCCGGTGATCATCGATCGTGGCTATCCGCTCGAACGCGCCGCGGCGGCCATCGCGACCGGCAAGCTCTTCAACGCGGGCCAGACCTGCGTGGCGCCGGACTATGCGCTGGTTCCGGAGGAATCGGTCGCGCGCTTCGGTGAGCTCGTCGCCCGGGCGGCGGCGCGGCTCTATCCGACGCTCCGCGCCAATCCCGACTACACCGCCATCGCGAGCGACCGGCATTACGACCGGTTGACGGGCCTGGTCGAAGATGCGCGTGCCCGCGGCGCCACGGTGATCGAGGTGAATCCCGCGGGCGAGGACCTGCGGGCGGGAGGCGGGCGGAAGCTGGCGCCGACCCTGCTCACCGGCGTCACCGACGCGATGGCGGTGATGCAGGAGGAGATCTTCGGCCCCCTGCTCCCGATCCTGCCCTATGGCGCCATCCAGGAGGCGGTCGACCGGATCAACCGCGGGTCGAGGCCGCTGGCGCTCTATTTCTTCGGCGGGGACACCGCTGCCCGGCGCACGGTGCTCACGCGCACGACCTCGGGCGGCGTCTGCATCAACGACACCCAGCTGCAGGTGCTGCAGGACGACCTGCCCTTCGGCGGTGTCGGGGCCAGCGGGATGGGGGCGTACCACGGGCGGGAGGGGTTCCTGACCTTCAGCCACTCGAAGGCCGTGATGCGGCAGCCGAGGCTCAACCTGCCATCGTTGCTCCGCCCGCCGTACGGGCGGCTGGCCGAGCGGATGATCGACTACCTGCTGCGGTAGGGGCGCCCCTCGTCAGGGGTCCTCGCCGTTGGCGGCGTAGTGGTCGAGCACCATCTTCCGCGCCCCTGCCCGGGTGTACACGTCGGGCCGGCGCGACTCGATCACATCCGCGATCACCGCGGCCACCTCTTCGGCGCTCTGGGAGTTCGGCAGCTCGCGCGAATCTGGGCCGCCGTGCACCGCGTTCACGCCGAACTCGGTGCGGACCACCCCGGGTGAGACGAGCGACACCTGGATCCCCGGGTGGGACTGCTGGACCTCGGCGCGGAAGGTGGCGGTGAGCGCGTTCATGAAGTGCTTGGCGCCGACATAGGCGGAGCGGAACGGCGCCATCGGGATCCGGCCGAGCATCGACGAGACGTTGATGATGTGCCCCTCGCCGCGGGCCTGGAAGTGCGGCAGGACCTCCTGCATCCCATACAGCACCGACTTGACGTTGACCTGCACCATCGCGTCGACGTCCTCGTCGGTCAGTTCCGTCGACGCGCGGGTGATGCCCTGTCCGGCGTTGTTGACCCACACGTCGATCCGGCCGAGGCGCTCGAGCGACTCGCGCACGGCGCGCCGCACCTCCTCGCGCCGGGTCACGTCGGCGGCCACGACGAGGCCGCGTCCGCCGCACTTCCGCGCCACCGCCTCGAGGGCGTCGACGCGGCGGGCCACCAGCACCGGTGACGCGCCGCGCCTCGCGACGGTCTCCGCCAGCGCCGCCCCGATGCCGGCGCTGGCGCCGGTGATGACGACCACCTTCTGGTCCATGTTCAGTCCAGTCGCAGGTGCCAGGCGTTCCCGCTTCCGGCGAGCACGATGACCTGCAGCACGAACGCGAGGAAGAGGAGCCACGCGCACACTCGATGCCAGCGCTCCCACGGTGCCCAGCGGGCGTCGAGGTCGGCGGGCGGGGTGTCGCGGCGCCAGGTCTGGAGTTCCTGGCCGAGCGGGAGGTGGATCACGTAGGTGACGCCGATCGTGCCGGCGATCCCCGCCCCGGCCAGCGCCACCAGCCAGGCGCCGTGGGCGCCGCGGCGGGCCAGGATCGCCGCCCAGGTGGCGGTGGCCAGGAGCGCCCCGAAGAGGAGCGGCGGCAGCGTCGAGGCGGCGCGCTGATGCACGGACTGCAGGAGCCCGACGAAGGCGCCGGGCGTGAGCTGTGGCCGGGCGGGCGGGATGGTCATCCGGTAGCCGATGTACACCCCGCTGGCGACGCCGGTGCAGCACGTCGCGACCGCCCGGCCCACGTGAAGCAGGTCCATGCCGGTGGCCCGCCCGTTACCGGGGCCAGAGCCAGCCGAAGACGCCGCCGGTCAGGAAGGCGAAGAGCAGCCCGTCGAGCGACGTGCGGATCATCGTGCCCAGGTTCCGCTTGTACCAGATGGTGTTGGGCCAGTTGCCCAGCACGTAGCCCATGAAGGTCGCGGCGCTCACCGTGCGGAAGACCGTCAGGTAATCCGCGCCCGAGCCGATGTGGAGTCCCGCCACATACGCGGCCAGGAGCGACACCACCGCGCAGAACACGAACCATCCCACCAGGCTCCCGCTCATCGACATCGGGCCGCTCGGCATCACCGTCATCATCACCACCGGCCCCTGCTTCATCTTCTCCGCGAAGGCGGGGCTCTTCATGTCCGCCATGCTGGCGGGGCGGGGCATGTGGTAATCGCCCGGGGGGATGTTGAGCGGGCGGAGTGCCGCCGCGACCTTGCCCTCGTCGGGCAGGGGCGCAAAGTCGTTCTTGTGCCACGGCGTGAACATGTGGATGATCGAGCTGGCGATGAACACGATCACCGCCGACAGCAGGATGGGGAGCCACAACGCCATGATGCCGGTCACGAGGTCCTCCGCGGAAAAGGGGACTGCGCCTGAACGACTCGATCAGCCCTGGGTCAGCGACAGCAAGTTGCCATCCGGGTCCTTGAACCACGCCACGCGCGCGCCGCTGGGCGCCTGCCACACGCCTGACGGATCCTGCGCCATTCCCTGGTACCGCTCGAATGCCACCCCGCGGCGGGCCAGCCCGGACACCGCGGCCGAGATGTCATCGACCTTCCAGCCGAGCGCGGTGTACGCGTGCGGCTCCACCCGGTCGACCTTCTGGATGCGGAGTTCGATGCCGTCGGCGTCGAACACGAGGGCATAGCCGTCGTCGGACTTGAGCGGAAGGCCGAGTGTTTCGGCGTAGAACCGCCGCGACCGTTCCGGGTCCCCGCTTGCAAGGAATGTCACGACCGTGGCGCTCGCGAGCATCGGCGACTCCGGTCAGGGGACGTGGGCTTCCGACCCCGACAATAGTACGGCGCGGATGGGCGGACGGCCATATCCGCGCCGCGGGACCCCGAATGCACGACACCCCGCAGCCGGGAGGGCCGCGGGGTGTGCTGGAATATGGATCGCCCGGCGGGTGCGCCGGTCAGGTGCCCGCGTGGACCGGTTCGGCGGGGGCGCACGCCGCCCGGAACTCATCGACGGCCGCGCCGAGGGCCGCCCAGTCAGTGTATTCGTGGTCGCGGGAGGTGTCGGTGGCGCCGCCGGTCGACCGGGAGATGCGCACCATCATCATCCGCTTGAGCCAGCCGTAGCGCGTGTACGGGAGCGCGCCGGCCACCTGCTGCACCCGGCCGGGCCGCCACGCGGTGCGGGCGGCGAATCGCTCCACGATCTGCGCCAGGTCGTGCTGCACGGCTGGATCCTGCTGCAGGGTGGCGAGGCACACCGAGAGAAAGAGGGTCCGGTGGCCCGCCAGCACCGCCGCCCAGCGGCGGACCCACCGCTCGACGCTCCGCTGGTACCGGTGCGCGTGGATCGAGGCCGCGAGGATCACCCCGTCGTACGGTCCCGGGGATGGGTCGGTCGACCCGGTGTTGAAGACGTCGACCTCGGCGCCGCTGCCGCGGAGCCGGTCAGCGACGGCCGCCGCGACCTTCGCGGTATGCCCGTCGGTGGTGCCGTAGACGACGAGGAAGCGCTGCATCGTTCCACCCCCGGTGTCGGTCCGGGTCGGATGGTCCCGACCGGCCCGGAGCTTACGCCCGGCGCGATGCAACGACCGTGAATCGGCGGTGAACCTCCGCTTACGCGCCGTGTCGCCCGGTCAGGCGCTGCGAGAGAGTGCCGCGTGCACCCGGAGGAGCCGTGCCCGCGCGTCCCTGGCCACGTCCGCCATGGACGAAGCGGCGCCGTCGGCGCCGAGGAGTGCCTCGGGGTCGGTGAGCCGCACGATCACGGCGCCGTCCGTCGGTGCCTCGACCGTGACGTTGCACGGCAGCAGCAGGCCGATCGACGGATCAGCGGAGACGGCGCTGTACGCCAGCGGCGGGTTGCAGGCGCCCAGGATCCTGTATGGATGGAACGGCTTACCGAGCTTTTCCTTGAACGCCGCCTCGAGGTCGATCTCGGTCAGGACGCCGAAGCCCTCCTGCTTGAGGGTGTCGCGCGTGCGGGTAAGCGCGGCCTCGAGCGGGAGCCTGAGGCGGATGTCATTTCCGAGCTGGGGACGCACTGCTGCCTCCGATCAACGGGGTGAACCAGCAAGCTCGGCCGGCTGCCGTTCACCGCCGCGCGCGCACTGTGGCGCCAGGCGCGGCTCGGCGCCAAGCCAGTAGAGGCCGTTGGCCATGATGCAGAATCCGGTGGCCGCGAACCAGAACATCGCGAGCCCCACGAACCCGATGAAGGCGAGCCACCACGGCGTCCAGGCGAGCGTGAGCACCGACGCGATCGTGATGTTGATGCCCACCACCAGGTAGATCCGCCGCTCGAGGAACCAGCGATCGGTCTGCATGAAATACCAGCCGCCGCGCGTGCGGTCCGGGTCGCCGAGGCGGGGCCGGAAGCCGAGCCGGATGAGCACGTTGCCGACGACGCAGAACCCCGTGAGCGCCACCACGATGGATGCCAGGCCGGTGATGGTGGTCAGGAGGATCCAGCGGGGGTCGGCCAGGAGGGCGAGTGCGCTGCTGCCGGTGAGGAACGCGCCCGCGATGACCCAGACGGTGCGTTCGATGTACCAATGGTCGGTGGGGACGATGTAGATCCCAGCGCGGTGCGACATGGCGCGATCCTCGGTCAACGGGGGCGGAGCAGAAAGCCTTGCCCCCGTGCGCTGAAGTCGCGCTGAACCGACCGTGAAGGAACCTTCGCCTGTGGTCCCGGCGGACTTACCGGGTGTAGAGGTACACCCCGTAGGCTCCGACGCCGATCCCGCCCAGGGCCAGCACCGCGCCGCCCGAGCCGCCGACGATGATCCCGCCGAGGAGTGCCGCGCCGCCCACGATCATCAGGGTCTCCCCCTGGCGCCGGCTGCGGTACTGGCTCGCGGGGAGGAGGTCAGGGAAGGTGGCCCGTTCGGTAGCGGGCGCGAACGCCGGGCCGCTCGCCTGCAGCGCGGCGGTGGCGCGCATTTCCGCGCGGGCGGGGAGGGCCTGGGCGGCGCCGGCGGTGGCGCCGACAAGGAGGAGCACGAGAGCCAGGGCTGCGCTGCGCATGATGGCCTCAGATCTTCGATGAATGGTCGCGTCGATGGTCCCGCTCCGAGCGATCCGCTGCTCCCGGGTCGCCGAGCGCCACCGAAAGGAGGGTAAGCTCAGGCCCGTCCGCCACCAAGCGGGTCATTCCGGAGGGCCGGAATCCGGCCTGATGGAGGAGGTGGAGCGAGCGGGCGTTGTCGGGCTGCACCACGGCGTAGAGCTGCTCGGCGCCGGCCAATTCCCGGGCACAGCGGAGCAGGGCATCGACCGCCTCCGCGGCGAAGCCTTTGCCGCGGAACGCGGGAAGGAAGGCGAATCCTACGTCGGGAGCGGGGAGGGTCTCCCGCTGGATGAGGCCGCAGATGCCGATCGGCACGGCGCCGGAGCGCTGCGTCACGAGGTAGAGGCCGAATCCGTGGCGCGCGTAGCTCGCCATCGGGCCGTCGGTGACGTATCGCCGTGCATCGTCGAGGTCGCGCACGCCGCGGTCGCCGATGTAGCGGATCCAGTCGGGGTCGTTGACGAGCTCGAGGATGAAGGGCGCGTCGTCGGTGGTGAGCGGGCGGAGCCGGAGGCGCGCGCTGTCGATCACGAGGTCGGGGCGATGGAGTGGCGTCACGAGGGGTGCCGGTCGCTATGGCAGGCCAACGCGGCGCGCCAGCGCGGCGAAGCGCGGGTCGGCGCGGAGTCCGTCGAGCATCGGGTCGGCCTCGATCGTGTAGAGCGACCACGTCCGATCGGTGTAGGCGCGATCGAGCCAGGCGAAGGCGCTGTCCCGCTGGTCCAGTCCGGCGTAGATGATCGCGATCGCCTCCGGGCTGACGTAGCGCCCGCTCCGTATCCTCGCCTTCAGCCGCGCGATCCACTGCACCGCGTCCTGCTTTCGCCCGCACCGCGCCGCGATCACCCCGCCGAGGAAGGCCTCGTAGCCGTACGTCTCCCCCTCGCGGGCCGCCTCGGACGCCGCGTCGTCACAGCGTCCGAGTGCGAGGTACGACTGGGCCAGGAGGCCGTGGGCCGGGCCATAGCTCGGATCCAGTGTCAGGGCCTGCCGGGCCTGGGGGATCGCCTCGTCGAAGCGCCGGGCGAGGTACAGCATGTTGGCGAGCCTGGCGTTGAGGATGAGCGAGAGGGGATCCATCGCCCGGGCGCGGGTGAGGTCCGCGATCGCGGAATCGGGGTGTCCGACCGCGATGTCATACCAGCCGTGGAAGAGCAGGGCCGGCGTGAACGATGAGTCCAGCCGCTGGGCCGTGCGGAATTCCCGGTCGGCGGTGGCCCAGTCCCAGTCGTAGAAGAGCGACACGAAGCCGAGCGACGTGTGGCCTTC
>DASYXP010000065.1:0-10571 GCA_035934835.1 Gemmatimonadales bacterium
CCCGCCAGCGACTCGACCGTGGTCCTGGTCTGGTATTCGCCGAGCGCCATCTACTTCGGCATCAGGGCGTACGAGGCGCACGGCGCGGTGCACGGCACCCTCGCCAATCGCGACAACATCTTCTCCGACGACAATGTCCAGATCTACCTCAGCACCTTCGACGACGGGCGGCAGGCCACCGTGTTCGCCGTCAACCCGCTCGGCGTCCAGGCCGACGGCGTGCTCGTCGAATCGGGGAAGTCGAACGGCAACAGTGTCTTCGGCAATCCGGTCACCGGCGGCCGTGAGCCGATCGACCTGAGCCCCGACTACGTCTTCCAGTCGAAGGGGCACCTGACCCCGTGGGGATACGAGGTCGAAGTCCGCATCCCGTTCAAGAGCCTCCGATACCAGTCGGCCCGAACGCAGGACTGGGGCATCAATATCGAGCGCGACGTCCAGCACGACGGCACCACCCAGACCTGGACCCCCGCCCGGCGGGCCGCCGCGTCGTTCCTCGGGCAGTCGGGCACGCTGGCGGGGATCACCGACATCCATCGCGGCCTGGTGATGGACCTGAACCCCGAGCTCACCGGACGCCGGGACGGCGCCACCGATCCCGGCACCGGCGCCTACGCCTACTCCAACACCGGTCCGGACATCGGCGGCAACGTGCGCTGGGGCGTCACGAACAACCTGACCCTCAACGCCACCGCCAATCCGGACTTCTCCCAGGTCGAGTCCGACGCCGGCCAGCTCGGCTTCGACCCGCGGCAGGCGCTCTTCTATCCGGAAAAGCGGCCCTTCTTCCTGGACGGGCTCGAGTTCTTCCAGTCGCCCTACCAGCTCGTCTACACCCGCCAGATCGTGCAGCCGGTCGGCGCCGTCAAGCTCACCGGCAAGGCGGCCGGCACCAACCTCGGTGTCATCGCCGCCGTCGACGACCAGGCCGATGGCCTGGTGCCGGGACACAACCCGGTCTTCGGCATCGTCCGCGCCCAGCGCGACCTCGGCGCCGGCTCCAAGGTGGGGCTCGTCTACACCGACCGCACCGACGGTCCCGACCGGAACCAGGTCGGTGCCATCGACGGGCGGTTCGTCTTCGGGAAGGTGTACAGCGCGCAGTTCCAGGCCGGGATGAGCCACGACGTGCAGAACGGCACCCCGACCGACGCCCCGATCTGGGCCTTCAGCTTCCGGCGCGCCGGGCGGACCTTCGGATGGAACTCGGCGTTCAACGGAGTGTCGGACAAGTTCCGCACCCGGAGCGGGTTCATCAGCCAGGCCGGCGTGGCCAATGCGCTCATCGACCCGAGCTACACCGTGTATGGCGGCAAGGACCGCTGGTTCCAGCGCATCACCGGCGACGTGTCGCTCGGCGGCGTCTGGCAGTACGAGCACCTGGTCCACGGGCAGGGGCTGCAGAACAAGCAGCTGCACCTGAACCTGTCGTCGGTGCTCAAGGGCGGCTGGCAGGTGGGTGGCGGGTACTTTTTCGAGTCGTTCGGCTTCGACTCGGGGCTCTTCGCGAACTACCGGCTCCTCGTGCCCAACGGCGCCGCCACCGACACCGTGCGGTTCACCGGCCAGCCCACCATCGCGAACAGCGAGTTCGTCATCCAGGTCGGCACGCCGACATTCCGCACGTTCGACGCCAACGGGTTCATCCTGCGGGGCCACGACGAGAACTACTACGAATGGGCCTCGGGCGACCTCGTGGTGCTGCAGGCCGGCGTCAACTGGCGCCCCAACGCCAACCTGCGGGTGGGGGCCACCTACTCGTGGCAGCAGGTCGACCGCCGCACCGACGGCACGCTCGTCAACGTGGGGCGGGTGCCGCGGCTCACCCTGGAATACCAGGTGTCGCGGCCGTTCTTCGTCCGGCTGGTGGGCCAGTACATCCAGAACGAGACCGATTCGCTGCGGGACAACTCCCGGACCGAGCTGCCGATCTACATCGCCCAGCCCGATGGCTCGCTCCTCCGCGCCGGGCCGCGGAAGACCGACCTCTTCCACGCCGATGTCCTCCTCAGCTACCAGCCCGGCCCGGGCACCGTGGTCTACGCCGGCTACGGCAGCAACCAGACCGAGCCTTCGGCGTTCCGGTTCCAGGACTTCACCCGCCTCAACGACGGCCTCTTCGTCAAGTTCAGCTACCTGTTCCGGATGTAGACGGTAAGCGGCGAGCGGTCAGGAGCGAGCGGGGGGCTCCGTCACCGGTCGGGGCCCTCGTTCACTGTTGTCCGTTGTCCGCGCACCGAACTCAGCGCGCCATCACCGCTTCCGGCGCCTTCCTCCGTCGCGTGGCCAGCCAATGCTGGAACTCGTCGAAGTAGGTGTAGACCACCGGCGTCACGTAGAGCGTGATGAACTGCGAGAACGCGAGTCCGCCCACCACCGCCACGCCGAGCGGACGGCGGGATTCTGCGCCGGTGCCGGACCCGATGGCGATCGGGAGCGTGCCCATCAGCGCCGCGAACGTCGTCATCATGATCGGCCGGAACCGCACGCTGCACGCTTCGATGATCGCGTCGCGTGCGCTCCTGCCGGCCTTCTCCGCCTCCACCGCGAAGTCCACCATCATGATGGCGTTCTTCTTGACCAGCCCCACCAGCATGATGATCCCCACGAACGCATACAGGCTCACGTCCATCCGGAAGATATAGAGCGTGAGCAGTGCGCCGAACCCGGCGAAGGGGAGCCCCGAGAGGATCGTGAGCGGGTGGATGAAGCTCTCGTAGAGGATGCCGAGCACCAGGTAGATGACGAGGATGGCGAGCACGAGGAGGCCGAGGAGCCCGCTCTGCGCGTCCTTGAAGGCCTGCGCCGTGCCCGAGAAGCTGGTCCCGATGCTGGCCGGCAGCGTCGCGTCGGCGAGCTTCTGGACTTCGGCCACCGCGTTCCCGAGCGCCACGCCGGGCGCCAGGTTGAACGAGATCGTCACTGCCGGCAGCTGGCCCGCGTGCCCGACGCTGAGCGGCCCCACTGACGGCGTCACCGTGGCCAGGCTCGCGAGCGGCACCGGCTCGCCGCTCTTGCTCGTGATGTAGAGCATGTTGAGGGCCGAGAGGTCGCGCTGGTACTGCGGCAGCAGCTCGAGCACCACCCAGTACTGGTTGGTCGGCGTGTAGATGGTCGACACCTGGCGCGCGCCGTACGCATCGTAGAGGGCATTCTCCACCGCGCTCGCGTCGATGCCGTAGTAGGCGGCGCGGTCGCGGTCGATCGTCACGCTCACCTGCGGATTCTTGATCTGCAGGTCGCTGGTCACGTCCACCAGCCCCGGGAGCGTGCGCATCTTCCCCTCGAGCTCGGTGGCGGAGCTGTAGAGCGCGTTGATGTCCGAGCCGGTCAGGGTGAACTGGTAGAGGCTCTTGGAGAACTTGGCCCCGATGCTGATCGGCGGCGGGTTCTGGATGTACACCCGGAGCCCGGGGATGGCCGCCAGTTTGCCGGTCAGCTCCCGCGCCACCTCGTCCGCCGAGAGGGAGCGCTCGTTCCGGGGTTTCAGGTGCATGAACATCCGGCCCTGGTTGGTGGTGCCGCGCCCGCCCCCGATGGCCGACATGAAGTCCTGCACGTTCGGGTCCTGCGCCACGATCGCGGCGGCCTCCCGCTGGTGGGTCCACATCGCGTCGAACGAGGTCCCCTCCGCCGTCTCGGTCGTCGCGAAGAGCTGCCCCTGGTCCTCGCTCGGCAGGAATCCCTTGGGCGAGATGATGAAGAGCCCGACCGTGGCGAGCAGGATGAAGGCCGAGAACGCCATCGCCATCGGGCGGCGGTCCATCACCCACGCGAGCGTGCGCTGGTACCACGCGAGCGCGGCGCTGAACACCCGCTCGGCGGCCTGGTAGGCGCGGCCGTGGGTCTCGCCTTCGGGGTGGGCCTTGAGGAAGCGGCTGCAGAGCATCGGCGTGAGCGTAAGCGAGACGAACCCCGACACCAGGATCGACACGCCGATCGTGATCGCGAACTCGCGGAACAGCCGGCCGATGAGTCCGCCCAGGAGGAGCACCGGCAGGAACACCGCCACCAGCGAGAGCGTCATCGAGATGACGGTAAAGCCGATCTCCCGCGAGCCGTTGAGCGCCGCTTCCATCACGCCCTCGCCCAGCTCCATGTGCCGGACGATGTTCTCCAGTACCACGATGGCGTCGTCGACCACGAACCCGACCGAGAGCGTGAGCGCCATCAGCGAGAGGTTGTCGAGCGAGAAGCCGAGCAGGTACATCACCGCAAAGGTGCCGATGAGCGCCATCGGGAGCGCCAGGCTCGGGATGATCGTGGCCGGGATGTTCCGGAGGAAGCTGAAGATCACCAGCACGACGAGCGCGATCGTGAGCCCGAGCGTGAACTTGACGTCGCGAACCGAGGCCTCGATGCCGTCCGACCGGTCGAACAGCGTGTGGACCTCGACCGAGGCCGGGAGCTCCGCCTCGAGCCGCTGCATCATGTCCCGGACGCGCCCTGCCACCGCCACGGTGTTGGTCCCGGGCTGCCGCTGGATCGCGAGCACGATGGCCCGCGTGCTGTCGTACCAGCTCGCCACGTGGGAGTCCTGCACGTCGTCGAGGACGTTGCCCAGCTCCTGCAGCCGCACCGGCCGGCCGTCCCGGTAGGTCACGATCAGCGGCCGGAACGCCGCCGCGTCCTGCAGCTGGCCGTTGGCTTCGACGGCGTACGCCTTGTCGGTGCCCCAGAGGATCCCCGTCGGCAGGTTGACGTTCCCGGTGCTGACGGCGCTCACCACCTGGTCGATGCCCACCTTCCGGGCCGCCAGCGCCCGCGGGTCGAGCTGGATCCGCACGGCGTACTTCTGCGAACCGTACACCTGCACCGCCGCCACGCCGTCCACGGTCGAGAGCCGCTGCGACAGGAAGGTCTCGGCGAATTCGTCCAGCTGCGAGAGCGGGAGCGTGCGCGTGGTGAGCGCGAAGTAGAGGATCGGCGAGGACGACGGATCCACCTTTTGGTACGACGGCGGGAGCATCCCCTGCGGCAGCTGGCGCAGCGTCTGGGAGATGGCCGCGTTCACGTCCTGCGCCGCCGCGTCGATGTTGCGCGTGAGGGCGAACTGGAGCGAGATCGACGTCCCGCCCTGCGTGCTCGTCGAGCTCATCGCGTCGAGCCCGGCGATCGTCGCGAACTGCTTCTCGAGCGGCGTCGCCACCGACGCCGCCATCGTCTCCGGGCTCGCGCCCGAGAGCCCGGCGTTGACCGTGATCGTCGGGTAGTCCACCGACGGCAGGTCGCTCACCGAGAGCTGCCGGTACGCCACCACGCCGAAGATGAGGATGCCGGACATGACCAGCGTGGTCATGACCGGACGGCGGATGAAGGGCTCCGCGACGTTCATCGGATGGCCCCCGCGGCGCTGTCGGCGGTCGGGCCGGCGGTCGCCGCCGTCGCCGATCCCGGCTTGATCTGCACCACCGCCCCCGGCCGGAGCTTGAGCTGGCCGTCGGTCACCACCGTTTCACCCGGGTCGACCCCGGACAGCACCGCCAGGTCGCCGGTGATCCGCTCCACCTTGACCGGGCGGGTCGCCGCCGCCTGCCCCGCGCCGATCACGAACACGTAGTCTCCCTGCTGGCCCGAGACGATCGCCGCCGCCGGGGCCGTCACCACCTGCTTCTCGGTGAAGAGCTGGAGCCGCACGTTCACCAGCTCACCGGGCCAGAGCTCCTGGCGCACGTTGGCGAACCGCCCCTTGAGGAGGATCGTCCCGGTGCTCGAGTCGACGGCGTTGTCCACGAACGTGAGCGTCCCGTCGCTCCCGATACCGCCGACGCCGGTCGGGTCGACGTGCACCCGGGCGTCGGCCGCGGCGTGCGTCCGGATGGCCGGGAGCGCGGTGGCCGGCACCGCAAAACGCACCAGGATCGGCGCCATCTGGTTGATCACCACGAGCGGCGCGCCCTGTGACTTCGCGAGGTTCCCCTCCCGCACCAGGATGGCGCCGGCCCGTCCGGTGATCGGCGCGCGGATGGTGGTGTACTGGAGGCTCAGCCGCGCGTTCTCGACGGCGGCAGAGTCCGCGGCCATCGTCGCCCGGAGCGCGCTGGCGGTGGCCCGCGCCTGCTCGAGCTGCTGCGGTGTCACGTAATCCCGCGCCGCCAGGTCGGCGTAGCGCTTCTCGTCCGCCTCCGCGCTCGCGAGCTGCGCGCCGTCCCGCGCCGCCACCGCCCGGGCCTGGTCGAGCGAAGCCTGGAAGGGTCGGGGGTCGAGCTGGAAGAGGACCTGGCCCGCCTGCACCTGGTCCCCCTCGTGGAAGGCCACCCGGACGATCTGCCCCGTCACCTGCGGGGTCACCGCCACCGTCTGCACCGGCTCGACCGTGCCCGGCGCGGTGAGGTCATACGGCACGTCCTGCCGCACGACCTTCGCGGCCTCGACGGGCACCGGGGGCTGGGTGGGCGCCTTGCCGCCCCCGCACGCCGCGAGGAAGGACGAGAGCACGAAGGGGACCGCGCGCACGCGGCGGGAGAGGGTCATGCCGGTGAAGTTCATCGGGCAGGCACGGTGGAAGTGTCGGGGACGAGGTGAAGGCCGGTGCCACCGGTGGGGTCGAGCACGCCCGCGTTCCGGGCCAGCTGGGCGAGCGCGAGGTTCCAGTTGAGCCGCGCCTGCACTCGCTGCGCGCGCGCGCTGGCGAGCGCGGACTGCGCCGTCAGCAGCTCGATCAACGTGCCCACGCCGGCGCGATACCGCCCGAGCGCCGCCGCGGCCGACTGCGTGGCGCTCGCCAGCAGGTCGTCGGCGGTGTGCACCTGCTTGGTGGACGCCTGCAGGGTGTAGTAGGCGCTGAAGACGTCGAGCACCACCTGCTGGCGGAGCGCCTCGGTCTGGGCCTCTGCGGCATCGGCGAGCGCTGAGGCGGCCTCCGCCTGCTGGGCCCGGCCGAAGCCGTCGAAGAGCGGGACCTTGAGCCCCACCTGCACGGTGTAGTTGCTGGCTCCGGCCGGGATCGACGTGCTGAAGGTCTGGCCCAGCGTCCCCGTGGCCTGCAGTGAGGGAAGCAGCGCGGCGCGGCTGAGCGAGTATCGCGCCTTCGCGGCCCGCGCCTGTGCCCGCGCGGCCTGCAGGTCCGGCCGCCCCTGCAGCCCCCGGTCGATCAGCGCATCCACGCTGTCGGAGAGCCGCCCCACCGGCACTTCCGCCGCCGTCGAGTCGAGGTCGAACGGCAGGTTGGCCGGGAAGCCGAGCGAGGTGGCCAGCGCCCCGCGGGTGGTCTCCAGGTTGCCTTCGGTGGTCTCCACCAGGAGTTCCGCCTGTGACGCAGCGGTGCGCGCCTGCAGCACGTCGGCGATGGTGGCGAGCCCCACCCGATGCCGCTCCTCCGCCGCCGCAAGGTTGGTGTCGGCCTCGGCCAGCGCCTCCTGTTGCGCCGCGAGCAGCGCCCGGGTCGCGATGTACTGGAAGTAGGCCTGCTCGATCAGCAGGACCGTGCCCTGCAGCGTCGAGTTGTGGGTGAAGTTGGCCGCGATCGCCGCGTCCCGGAACGCGGCCACGTTCCCGGTCCGCCCGCCGAAGTCCCAGAGGAGCCAGTTCAGGTTGAGCGCCGGGGCCAGCTGGTCCTGCTCGAACACGGTCGATGCACCGGGCCGCGCCTGGCGCGTGTGCGATGCGTTGATGGCGCCGTCGATCGTGGGGAGCCAGGACGCGCGGGCAGCACCATATGTAGCGGCGGCGGCGCGCGCATTGGCCCACGAGATCCGCGTGGCCGGGTTGTTCGCGAGCCCGATCCCGATCACGTCCGTCAGGGTGAGCGCATGGATCCGCGCCTCGAGGCCCGGCGGGATCGTCACGCTGCCGAGAGAGTCGTCGGCCCGGGCCAGGCGGGCGGGCGGGACCCACGGCCGGTCCGGCGCGGGCGGCGCCCCAGGCGCGCCGGAGAGTGACGGCGTGCCGCACCCCGCCAGCAGCAGCCCGGACGCGACGATGGCACCGCGGAGCAAACGGCTCATCGGAGCGCCCCCGTCACCGCCGGTGCCGGCTGCCGGTCGGCGGCCCAGCGGGAGAGCACCTCCCGCCACGCACCGGAGAGTTCGCCGTACCGGTCTTCGTACATCTGGAGCCGCGCCAGCACCACCGGGTCGCGCGCGGCGGCACGCGCCTCCCGGAGCGCCTCCGACACCCGCTGCCACTTTTCCAGCCGCTGGCTCATCGTACGCTCGAAATGGTCGACATACACGCGATAGTAATCGCGCCGGTCGGATGTTCGATGGTAACGCTCCACGATGCCCCGCTGCTCAAGGAGCCGGGCGTTGGTGCTGGCGCTGGCCTTGGAGACGCCCAGCCGCTCCGTCAGGTCGTCGAGGGAGAGCCCCTCGGCGCTCAGCAGGAGGAGGCCGTAGATCCTCCCGGCGATGCGGGGGTAACCATCGGTGACGAGGCTGTCGGCCATCCGTTCGGTGAATCGGTCGATCTGGCGGTCCAAGCTCGGTGCTCCCGCGGAAGGGCATGAGATTCAGTCCGTTCATTACGGACTGAATGCCAGGAATGTTGCAGGCCGTCCTGGCAGGATCCCCGGGCCCCGGGCCACCGGTGACCCCGCGCACCGACCTCGGCCGCACCCAACTTACCTTTAGGCGATGACCGAACCTGGGCACCCGCCCGGGGCGCCCCCGGCGCCCGCCGCCGCCGGCGAGACGAAGCTCCTCTCGCGGGAGCTGGCGACCTTCCTGGTCGAGTTCTCGATCGCGCTCCACAAGAACCAGATCTATCCCCCAGGCCACCCCCTCCTCGACGCCTCGGTGGCCGGATTCACCGACCGCCTGCACGCCCTGCTCGAGGAGCGCACCACGCTCTCCCTCGGCGTCGCGCGGCACCAGCTGGTCATCGAAGGGGTCGCCACCGACCCGTCCAACCCGCTCCTTCGCGAACTGGCGCTCAAGCTCCACCGCCACCATCTCGGCGCGGTCAAGTTCACCCAGGGGCTCGAATACCCCGAGGTCGCCCAGTTCCTGTCGGCGCTCGCGGTCGATCCCCACCTCTCCGGCGATCCTCTCGGCCGGGGCGACGGCGACGAGATCAGGCGCTGGCCCAACATCTGGCTCTTCCCGCTCGCGTACGGCCAGCTCGAGCTGATCGAGGACGACCTCCCCGAAGGCGCCGACCCCGCCAGCCGCCCCGAGGCCGCCGGCCGCTCGACCCAGCTCTGGGTGGGGCTCGCGACCGCCGCCCTCGCGGGACAGACCGGTCAGGAAGTGCCGCAGCCCGCCGCCGCCGACCCCGGTGAGGTGGCCCGGGCCATCGACGAGCACGCCCGCGAGACGACCTACGACCAGGTCGTGGTCGGCTACCTGCTGCAGATCGCCGACGAACTCAAGATGAACCCGCAGCCGGCGGGCGCCGGGCTGCAGAGACGCGTGTCCCGCCTGGTGTCGGCGCTCCGGCCTGAGACGCTCCGGCGGCTCCTCGAGATGGGCGGCGATGCGACGCAGCGGCGGCGGTTCGTCCTGGACGCCTCGCAGGGAATGGCGGTGAGCGCGGTGGTGGACCTGGTCAAGGCCGCCGCGGACACCTCGAAGCAGAACATCTCCCATTCGCTGGTGCGGATGCTCTCCAAGCTCGCGGCCCACGCCGAGGCCGGCGCGCCCGACGCCCGGAAGGAGGCCGACCTGGCCCTCCGCGACAACGTGCGCCAGCTCCTGTCGGGTTGGGACCTCGAGAGCCCCAACCCGGACCAGTACACCGGCGTCCTCGAGGCGATGTCCCGGAACCAGGCCACCCGCGGCGTCTCGATGCCCGACCAGGAGTGCGAGCCGAGCCGCGTGGTGGAGATGGCGGTCGAGATCGACATCCTCGGCGAGTCCGTCCGCCGCGCGGTCGACACGATGAACGAGCGGGGCCAGTTCCCCGAGCTGCTCGACATCCTCGAGCGCGCGCCCCGCACCACCGACACGGTGGCCACGCTCTGGGAGTACATCGCCACGCCGGAGCGCCTGCACGAGCTCCTGGTCCGCGACGAGATACCGTTCGAGCTGGTGGACCGGCTGGCGCTCCGGATCGGCGCGCCGGCCGCCGAGCCCATGCTGGAGGTCTACGCCGCGGCGGAGTCGCGCACGGTGCGGCGGAAACTGCACGATCGCCTGGCGCAGCTCGGTCCGGGCATCGGGCCCCAGGTGGTGGAGCGCCTGAGCGGCACGCCGTGGTTCGTCCAGCGGAACATGCTGGCGCTCCTCGGCACGATGGCCGCATGGCCGGACGGGTTCTCCCCCGAGCCGTTCGTCCGGCACGAGGATGCCCGGGTGCGCCGCGAGGCGTATCGGCTCCTCTTCCGGCTCCCCGGCCAGCGCGACGCCGCGGTCACCGCGGCCCTCGCCGACCCCGACGATGCGGTGCTCCGGCTCGGTTTGACCGCCGCGCTCGAAGGGCTGCCGGCCGCCGCCCAGCCCCGCGTGAATGCGGTGGCCGCCGACGGGGGCCGCCCTCCCGAGGTGCGCGCACTCGCCATCCGGGCGCTCGGCGCCGTGCGCTCACCGGCCACGCTCCCGTTCCTGCTCGAGCACGCCACCGCACGGCAAGGGCTCTTCCGCCGCGAAGGGCTCGCCTCGAAGTCCCCCGAGATGCTCGCGGCGCTCACCGCG
>DASYXP010000090.1:0-6282 GCA_035934835.1 Gemmatimonadales bacterium
AGCGCGGGGGGCCAGCGGAGTCATCCAGAGGGGCCTTCAGGCCCCGAAGGATCTCTTCGCGTCCACCCGAGAGATCCTTCGGTCGCTCCGCGCCCTCAGGATGACTCCGATGCCGCGCCACCTCCCGCCCGCCACGCCCGCGCGTGACTCCTTCGCACTCCTTTCCCGTCGGGCGCCTACTATATACAAGCACTCCACCCCCAGGAGCCGCCGTGCCGCACCCACCGGAAGAGTCGCTCGACCCCAGGGATCCCGCCGAGTGGGAGGAGTTCCGCGCGCTGGCGCACCGGATGGTGGACGACACGGTGGATCACCTCTCCACCCTGCGCCAGCGCCCCGCCTGGCAGAAGACCACGGCAGCGGTCCACGCCGCCCTCGACCAGCCCCTCCCCCGTCAGGGCCAGGGGATGGCCGCCGCCTATCGCGACTTCGTCGAGTTCGTCCGTCCGTACCCCGTGGGCAACCTCCACCCCCGATTCTGGGGATGGGTGATGGGCAACGGCACGCCGCTCGGGATGATGGCCGACATGCTCGCCGCCGGGATCAACGCCAACGTCGGCGGGTTCGACCAGGCTCCGGCGCTGGTGGAAGAGCAGGTCCACGCCTGGCTCGCCGAGCTGATGGGGATGCCGAAGACCACCACCGGGCTCTTCGTCACCGGCGGCTCGATGGCCAATGTCATCGGGCTCGCGGTGGGGCGCCACGCCCAGGGTACCAGGCACGGGTTCGACGTCCGCGAGCTCGGGATGCATGGCCAGCCACGCCGGATGACTTGTTACGGTTCGGTCGAGACCCACAGCTGGGCCCGCAAGGCGGTGGAGTTCCTCGGGCTCGGCAACGCCGCCTACCGCAAGATCCCCGTGGATCGGGAGTACCGGATCGACCTCGCGGCGCTCGAGGCGCGGGTCCGGGAGGATCGCGCGGCGGGAGAGCTCCCCTTTTGCGTCATCGGGACCGCCGGCACCGTCAACACCGGCGCCACCGACGACCTCCGGTCGCTCGCGGCCTTTGCGCGGAGCGAAGGGCTCTGGTTCCACGTCGACGGCGCCTTCGGAGCGCTGGCCCGCCTGTCGCCTTCGCTCCGACAGGTCGTCGCCGGGATCGAGGAGGCCGATTCACTCGCCTTCGACCTCCACAAGTGGGGCTACCTCCCGATCGAGTGCGCCTGTGTCCTGGTCCGCGACGGGACGGTCCACCGCGCCGCCTTTGCCACGACGGCCAGCTATCTCACGGCCAGCGCGCGCGGCGTCAACCCGGGGCCGATGATCTTTGCCGATCGCGGGCTCGACCTGAGCCGGAGCTTCAAGGCGCTCAAAGTGTGGCTCTCGTTCAAGGCGCACGGCGTCGAGAAGTTCGGCCGCCTGATCGAGCAGAACGTGGCGCAGGCCCGGCACCTTGCGGCGCTGGTCACCGCGTCTCCCGACCTCGAGCTCCTGGCACCGGTGCCGCTCAACATCGTCTGTTTCCGCTACGCCCCGAAGGACGCCCCCGCCGACCGACTCGACGCGATCAACGAGGAGATCCTGATCCAGCTGCAGGAGCGCGGTATCGCCGTCCCCTCCGGCACCAGGATCGACGGCCGCTTCGCCATCCGCGTGGCCAACACCAACCACCGGAGCCGGCTGGAGGATTTCGACGCGCTGGCGGAGGCGGTGGTGGAGATCGGGAGGCAGGTGGAAGGAGTCGGGTGACGAGAGGCGGGCGGACAGGGCGGACGGAGCGGACGGAGCGCGGGGGGCCAGCGGAGTCATCCAGAGGGGCCTTCAGGCCCCGAAGGATCTCTTCGCGTCCACCCGAGAGATCCCTCGGTCGCTACGCTCCCTCGGGATGACACTCCGTTGGCACGCGGCGCTCCGTCCGCCTCCACTGACCCACCTCTATTCAACGCCTACAGATCATCTCCCCTCTCCACGAACGTGGAGAGGGGCCGGGGGTGAGGAAAAGCAGCGGTCCGAGCGCTATCTTAGTCCGAATGCACGCCCCCTCCCCCGCTCTCCGCGCGCTCCTGACCGGACTGGTCGATTATGCCGGGCTCTTCCCACCCGCCGACCTTCCGATGCGGCCGGCGGTGGAGAACTACGCCCGCTACCAGGCCGGCGACTTCCGTTGGGCGCTCGGCCGATTCGTGCTCCCGGTGGCGCGGTTCGGGGAGTTCATCGACGCCTCCGACGGCCTCCGCGGCGCCGGCACCCGCCAATGGCACCTGGCCGCCCTTATCAACGCGGACCGATTCAAGCCGGAGCTCTCCGAAGCGCTCAACTTCAATGAACGCCACGCGCTCGACGCCGCAGTCGACGTGATCGAACTCAAGGCCACCTCCCCTTCCATTATCAGGGAGGTCGCGGCGGCTAAGCGGGAGGGGATCCAGGTCTTCGTCGAGGTCCCGCTCGACCCCGATCCGGCGCCGTTCCTCGACCTGGTGCAGGAGCACGGCCTGAACGCCAAGGGACGCACCGGCGGGGTCACGCCGGAGTCCATTCCGGCCATCCCGCTCGTGGCCCGCTTCCTGGCGCGCTGCGTGGAGCGCGGCCTCGACTTCAAGTGCACCGCAGGGCTCCATCACCCGATCCGCGCCGACCGCGCGCTCACCTACGCCTCCGACTCGCCCCACGCGCCGATGCACGGGTACGTCAACGTCTTCCTCGCCGCGGCCTTCCTCCAGTTCGGGATGCCGGCGGCCGCCATCGAGGAGATCCTGGGCGAGACGGTCCTGAGCGCCTTCGGACTCTCGGCCAAAGGCGTCAACTGGCGGGGCAACCTCCTCACCGCCGACCAGATCTCGCGGGCGCGCCAGAAGGCGCTCGCCTTCGGCTCCTGTTCCTTCGAGGAGCCGATCGACGACCTCAAGACCGCGGGGCTCCTCTGATGCGACCGATCGACGCGACGCACGACCCGAAGCTCCGCACCTGGGTCCCGGGGGCGCAGGGCCACGCGGAGTTCCCGATCCAGAATCTCCCCTTCGGCCGCTTCCGCCCGAAGGGAGCCGACTTCCCGCCCCTGCCCGGCGTCGCGATCGGCGACCAGATCGTGAACCTGACCGAGGCGGCCGATGCCGGGCTCCTTCCCGGCGCCGCGGCCGAAGCGCTCGATATGTGGGACGCCGAGGGGATGGCCGCCTTCCTCGAGCTCGGACCCGAGACCTGGGGACTCCTCCGCCAGGGGGTGAGCGAGCTGCTGCGCGAGGGGACCGAAGAGGGGAACGAGGCAAAGGAGATGGCCGAGGATCTCCTGACGCCGATGACCGAGGCGGAGATCGTCCTCCCCACCCTGATCGGCGACTACACCGATTTCTACGCCTCGATCCATCACGCCACCAACGTCGGCTCGATGTTCCGGCCCGACAATCCGCTCCTCCCCAACTACAAGTACGTCCCCATCGGCTATCACGGCCGGGCGTCGAGCATCGTTCCGAGCGGGACCGCCATCCACAGGCCGATGGGGCAGACCCGCCCCGACCCGAACGCGCCGCCGCAGTTCGGGCCCAGCCGCGGGCTCGACTACGAGCTCGAGGTCGGCGCCGTGGTGGGCGTGGGCAACCCGCTCGGCCGGTCGATCCCGATCGAGCACGCGGAAGACCATCTCTTCGGGCTCGTGCTCCTGAATGATTGGTCGGCGCGCGACATCCAGAGCTGGGAGTACCAGCCGCTGGGGCCGTTCCTGGCCAAGAACTTCGCCACCACCATCAGCCCCTGGATCGTGACGCTGGAGGCGCTGGCGCCGTATCGCGCGCCCGCGACCGTCCGCCCGTCCGGCGATCCCGCGCCGCTGCCGTATCTCCACGATCCCGACAACGACCAGCACGGTGGCTTCGACGTACAGCTCGAGGTGCTCCTCCAGTCGGCGTCGATGAAGGAGCGGGGGATCAAGCCGATGCGGGTGAGCCGAGGGAACTTCCAGTCGATGTACTGGACCGTGGCCCAGCTGCTGACGCATCACGCGTCCAACGGCTGCAACCTCCAACCCGGCGACCTCCTCGGCAGCGGCACCATCTCCGGGCCGGAGAAGGAGAGCCGCGGGTGTCTCCTCGAAATGACCTGGCGCGGCGCCGAGCCGCTCAAGCTCCCCACCGGCGAGACGCGGAAGTTCCTCGAGGACGGGGACGAGGTGGTGTTCCGCGGCTGGTGCGAAAAGCCGGGATTCGCGCGGATCGGGTTCGGGGAATGCCGCGGTACGATCGGGGGGTGAGGGGGTAGAGGGAAGAGGGAGGAGAAGGAGAAGGAGAAGTGAAGAGTGATAAGGAGGAGAAGGAGAAGGAGAAGGCAGAGGCAGAGGAGATGAGGAGGAGAGGGTGTGATGAGGCCAACGGAGCTTGGGAGACCATCGGAGTCATCCTGAGGGAGCGAAGCGACCGAAGGATCTCGACTCGATGCGGGGCGGGCGGGGTGTGTGGCGGGCTTCTCCTCGGGCACCGATCGGGGGGTGGGATCAGGTCAACGGAGCTTGGCGCGTCATCGGCGTAGAGGGTGGCCTGCGGCCACCCTTCGCGAACGGAGCGCCGCCCAACATCGGAGTCATCCTGAGCGCAGCGAAGGATCTCTTCGCGTCCACCCGAGAGATCCTTCGGTCGCTTCGCTCCCTCAGGATGACACCGCTTACCGCCTAGCCTCCGTTCCCCGCCACCCGCTCTCCGTCCTCCCCCTCCTCCTCCTCCTTCTCCTCCTTCTCCTTCTCCTCCTCCTTCTCCTCTCCCCTTTTCCCTCTTCCCTTCTCCTCCTCCTTCTCCTTCTCCTGCTCCTTCTCCTGCTCCTCCCTCCCCCCGTTAACCCCCGATTTCGCCGACCGATTAATTCTTTGACACCAAAAACGCGCGGAAGTCGTTACAAATACGGTGTATACGCACTTGCGTCTGGGACCGTCTTCACGAATGTTGGGAAGGTCCGGACACGGAGCGCGTAGTGCCCAAGCGGAAGTCGGCTGCCAAGCGAGGTCGCGCGCGCCCTGAACGCGCGGCCGCCTCGGCGCACGCGCCCGACTTCCAGGCTCTCTTCGAGCAGTCCCCGGACATCCTGCTCGTCCTCCGACCCGACACACCCAGGTTCACGATGGTGGCGGCGACCCGCTCCCGCTTTGCCGCCACCGCCACCGCCGCCGACTCCCTCGGCAAGGGTCTCTTCGAGGTCTTCCCCGACAATCCCGACGACACCGAGGCCACCGGCACGTCGAACCTCCGCGCGTCGCTCGAGCGGGTGATCAAGACCCGCGCCCCCGACACGATGGCGGTGCAGAAGTACGATGTCCGCAACGCCGACGGCACCTTCGAATCCCGCTACTGGAGCCCGCGCAACATCCCCGTCCTCTCCGCCGACGGGAAGGTGCAGTACATCCTGCACCGCGTCGAGGAAGTGACCGAGCTCGTCCGCCAGGACGAACTCGGCGCCGAGTTGCGCGACCAGAACCGCGCGATGAAGAACGAGGTCATTACCCGGAGCCGGGAGCTCGCCGCCGCCATCGACGGGCTCCGGAAGGCCAACTCCGCACTCGGCGAGCTCGACCAGGCCAAGACCGCCTTCTTCAGCAACGTGAGCCACGAGTTCCGCACCCCGCTCACGCTGATGCTCGGCCCCCTCGAAGACCTCCTCCACGACTCGGCGCTCCCGCTCGCCCCCGGCCAGCGGGAATGGGTCCAGCTGGCGCACGACAGCGCGCTCCGCCTCCTCAAGCTCGTCAACGCCCTCCTCGACTTCTCGCGGATCGAAGCGGGCCGGCTCCGCGCCGCCTTTGCCCCGACCGACCTCGCCGCGGCGACGCTCGAGCTCGCCGGGATGTTCGAGTCCGCCGCCCAGCGCGCCGGGCTCCGCCTCACGATCGACTGTCCGCCCCTCTCGACGCCCATCTGGGTCGACCGCGACCTGTGGGAGAAGATCGTCCCCAACCTCGTCTCCAACGCCCTCAAGTTCACGTTCACGGGAGAGATCACCGTCCGGCTCCGGGAAGCCGCCGAACGCGTCCTCCTGTCGGTGTCCGACACCGGGGTCGGCATCCCGCAGGCGGAGCTCGGCAGGGTCTTCGACCGGTTCCACCGGGTGCAGGGCGTGGTCGGGCGGACCCACGAGGGGAGCGGGATCGGCCTGGCGCTGGTGCGCGAGCTCGTGGAACTCCACGGCGGTGCGGTGCGGGTGGAGGGCGTGGTCGGCAAGGGGACCACGTTCACCGTCGAGATCCCCAAGGGGTTTGCGCACCTGCCGCAGGAGGCGGTGTCGCGGGAGGTCGCGAAGCCGCATCGCTCGACCGATCCCGCGGCCTACGTGGCCGAGGCGGCGCGGTGGGGGGGAGCGGGGGGCG
>DASYXP010000103.1:0-5340 GCA_035934835.1 Gemmatimonadales bacterium
GAGACCCGGGTGCAGAAGGTGCTCGAGGACGCCACCGGGGAGCTCCGGCTCGTTGACCTCGACTGAACCGCCGGTGGGCGCGGAAGCGCTCCTTGCCGAGGCCCGCGCCCGGATGGACGCCCGCCTCGGCGAATGGGCCGCCACGCTCCGGCGCGAGCTTCCCGGGCCCGTCGGCGAGGCCGCCGCCTATGCGCTCCTGAGCCCCGGCAAGCGGGTGCGCGCGGCGCTCGTCATCGCGGCGTATCGCTCGGTCGGTGGCCGGAGCGACGGCATCGAGGGCGTCGCGGCCGCGGTCGAGACGGTGCACGCCTACTCCCTGGTGCACGACGACCTCCCCTGCATGGACGACGACGACCTCCGTCGCGGCCACCCCACCACCCATAAGGCGTTCGACGTCCCCACGGCGACGCGGGCGGGGTACATCCTCGTGCCGGTGGCGGCGCGGATCCTCGCGGCGGCCGCCGCTGAGCTTGGCCTCGACGCCCCGACACTCGGCAGGATGGCGCGCGAGCTCTTTTCCGCTGGCGGGGTCGAGGGGATGGTGGGGGGGCAGTGGGCCGACCTCGAGGCGGAGCAGCAGGACCTGGACATCGCGGGCCTGACCCGCGTGCACCACGGGAAGACCGGCGCCCTGATCCGCGCGGCCTGCGCCCTGGGGGGGATCGCGGCCGGCGCCGACGCCGATGCGGTCGAGGGGCTCCGCCGGTTCGGTCTCGACATCGGGCTCGCCTTCCAGGTGGCGGACGATGTCCTGGACGTCACCGCCACCAGCGCCGAGCTTGGCAAGACCGCCGGCAAGGACGCGGCCCGCGCCAAGTCGACCTTCGTCCGGCTCCTGGGGGTCTCCGGCGCCCGCGCCGAGGCCTGGGACCTCGCCCGCCGGGCGGTGGATCACCTGGTCTTTGCCGAGGTGCCGAGCGGGTCGCTGGAGGCGCTGGGTCAGTATATTGTGGAGAGGAGTAGCTGAGAGAGAGAGCTATCAGCTATCAGCCGACAGCTGACAGCTGACAGCTGACAGCTTACAGACAACAGAGAACAGGCAACAGGCAACGGCTGGCAGTGGATGGGCTGGCGCGTGGCGATGAAGCCAAGATGTGATACGGTGTCGTCCGGTGGAATCCGACCGTGCCCGTGTCCCGGGTCGGGAACCACCCCGCCACCGCTAATAGCTGATGGCTGATAGCTGATAGCTGATAGCCGATAGCTGATCGCTGACCACCAGGAGCCCCACGACGCATGACGTTGCTCGACGGCATCAAGTCCCCCGCTGACCTCAAGCGCCTGAAGCGCGAGCAGCTTCCCCAGCTCGCCCAGGAAATCCGCGACCGGATGATCGACGCCGTGTCGGTCACCGGCGGCCACATCGGCGCGGGGCTCGGCGTCGTGGAGCTCGCCATCGCGCTGCTCTACGAGTTCGACTCGCCCACGGACAAGGTGGTCTGGGACGTGGGCCACCAGGCGTATCCGTGGAAGCTCCTCACCGGCCGCAATGACCGGTTCGACACCCTCCGCCAGTCGGGCGGCATCTCGGGGTTCCTCAAGCGCAGCGAGAGCGAGCACGACCAGTTCGGCGCAGGGCACGCCGGCACCGCGATGTCGGCGGCGTTCGGGATGGCCACCGCCCGCGACCTGAAGGGCGAGGACTACCAGGTGGTGGCGGTCGTCGGCGATGGCGCCCTCACCTGCGGCCTGTCGTACGAGGGGATGAACAACGCCGGCCACTCCGCCCGCGACATCCTCCTCATCGTCAACGACAACGGGATGAGCATCAGCCCGAACGTCGGCGCCATCAGCAAGATGCTGGGCGGCATCGTCGCGAGCCCCGCGGCCAACCGCGCCCGGGAGATGGTCAAGAAGATGACCGGCTCGATCCCGGGGCCCTTCGGCGAGCGGGTGTCGGAGTTCGCCAAGACGGTCGAGGAGAGCGTCAAGAACCTCTGGTCCGACGGGATGCTCTTCGAGGAGCTCGGCTTCCGCTACTTCGGCCCCATCGACGGGCACGACCTCCACAAGCTGGGCGAGACGCTGGCCTTCGTGCGGCAGATGAAGGGGCCGCGCGTGCTCCACGTGCTGACCCAGAAGGGGAAGGGCTTCCCCCTGGCGGAGGCCAACCAGGAGAAGTGGCACGGCCTCGCCGCGTACGACCCGGTCACCGGCGAGGCGCGGAAGAAGTCGAGCGGGCCGGCGGCCTGGACCCAGGCCTTTGGCGAGGCGCTCACGTCGATCGCCGCCCAGCGCCAGGATCTGGTGGTCATCACCGCGGCGATGCCCTCGGGCACCGGCACCAACATCTTCCAGAAGCGGTGGCCGGAGCGGTTCTTCGACGTGGGCATCGCCGAGGGGCACGCGGTCACCTTTGCGGCGGGGCTCGCCACCCAGGGGCTCCGGCCGGTGGTGGCGGTGTACAGCACGTTCCTGCAGCGCGCCTACGACAACATCATCCACGACGTCGCGGTGCAGCGCCTCCCGGTGGTCTTCGCGATGGACCGCGCCGGCCTCGTGGGCGAGGACGGCCAGACCCACATGGGCCTCTACGACATCGCCTACATGCTGGCGGTGCCGGAGATGACGGTCACCGCCCCCAAGGACGGCGACGAGCTGGTGGGCCTCCTCAAGTGCGCGCTCCAGCACGACGGCCCGTTCTGCACCCGCTACCCGCGCGACAAGACCCCCGCCGACCCGCGCCCCGCCGAGGAGGTCCCGGCGGTGGCTTACGGCACCTGGGAACTGCTGCGGGAAGGGAAGGACGTCGCCATCCTGGCCGTCGGCACCATGGTGCTCCCCGCGGTCGAGGCGGCGCGGAAGCTCGCCGCCGACGGCATCGACTGCAGCGTCGTCAACGCGCGCTTCCTCAAGCCCTACGACCGCGCGATGCTCGAGTCGCTGGTCGGCCGCCACCGCACGCTGGTCACGGTCGAGGAAGGCACCGTGGTCAACGGCTTCGGCGCCTACCTGGCCGGGATCCTCCAGACCACCCGGCCGGAGGTGCGCGTGGTGCCGCTCGGCGTCCCCGACAAGCTCCAGGAACAGGCCCCGCGCGCGGAGCAGCTCGAGTCGTTCGGGCTCACGGCGGACGGCATCGCCCGCCGCATCGTGGCGCTCCGCCGCGAGGAGAGCCTCGAGGCCCGATGAACGTCGGCGTCGTCGGCAACCCGCGCTACGGCGACCTGGGTCCCCTCATCGACGTCCTCGCCCGCGAGGCGCCGAAGCGGGGGATCACGCTCTTCTCCGAGGCGGGCCTCGAGGGGCTGTTCCCCGGCCCGGTGGGCACGCTCGCCTCGGCCCCGCTCGACTTCCTCATCACCTTCGGCGGCGATGGCACGCTGCTCCGCGGCGCTCGCCTCCTCGACGGCCGCGAAGCCCCGATCCTGGGCGTCAACCTCGGCCGCGTCGGCTTCCTCACCTCGGCCGCGCGCGACTCGCTCATCGAGGCCCTCGACGCCCTGGCCACCGGGCACCACGCCATCGACCGCCGTCAGGCCCTCCGCGCCTCGATCGTCTCGGCCGACGGCGCCGAGCGCTCGGTCACCCACGCCCTGAATGACGTCGTCGTCCACAAGGGCGGCGTCGCCCGCGTCATCCGCCTCCGGCTCCACATCGGCGACGAGGAGGTCGGACCCTACAGCGCCGACGGCCTGATCGTCGCTACGCCGACGGGCTCCACGGCCTACTCGCTTTCCGCCGGCGGCCCCGTCGTGGTCCCCGGCGTCGAGGCGCTGGTCGTCACCCCCATCTGCGCCCACACCCTCGCCGTCCGGCCGCTGGTGGTCCACGGTGGCAGCCGCGTCGTCATCGAGCCGATCGCGCCCTGGGCCGATGACCTCCTCGTCTCCTTCGACGGCCAGGTGGGCACCACGCTCGTGGCCGGTGACCGGGTCCACGTCCGCCGCGCCGACCACCGGGTGCTCCTGGTCCGGCTCTCCACCGAGGACGGCTTCTTCAGCGTCATGCGCCGCAAGCTCCACTGGGGCGACCTCCTCGGCCGCGAGCCGCGGGCGTGATCGCCGAGCTCCGCGTCCGCGACCTCGCCACGATCGCGGAGGTCACCCTCCAGCTCGGATCCGGCCTCAACGTCCTCACCGGCGAGACCGGCGCGGGCAAGTCGATGCTGGTCGATGCGCTGGCCCTCCTCCTCGGCGAACGCGCCGACAGCGGCCTGGTCCGCCCCGGCGCATCGCGCGCGGTGGTGGAAGGCGCCTTCGAGGTGGCCGACGCCCCGCGCCGGAAGCGGATCGAGGAACTCGGACTCGACGTCGACGAGGGTCGCGTGGTGGTCCGGCGCGAGATCTCTGCCGAGGGACGCTCCCGCGCGTGGGTCAACGGCAGCCCCACGACGCTCACCGTCCTGGCCGAACTCGGCCGCCTCCTCGTCGACCTGCACGGCCAGCACGAGGCCCAGTCACTTCTCCATCCCGACGCCCAGCGGAACAGCCTCGACGCCTACGCCGGCGCCACGGCGGAGCGCCACGCCGTGGCCGAAGCGTGGCACGCGGCCGAGGCGCTGGGGCGGGAAGAAGCGGCACTCGCGGGGAAGCGGGACGAGGTCCGGCGGCGCGCTGACTACCTCCGGCACGTGGTCAAGGAGATCCGCGAGGCGAAGCTCAAGCCCGGTGAGGATGAGGCGCTGAGTCTCGAGGCGCGACGCCTGAGCCACGCCGGCACGCTGGTGGAGCAGGCTCGGCGGATCTTCGAGGCGATGGACGGCGAGGATGGCGGCGCCCTCAAGCTCCTGGGCGAGGCCGACCGCGCGCTCGGGCCCCTGGAAAGGCAGGATCCCTCGACCGCGGCGTGGCGGGAACTCCTCGATGCGGCCTTCAGCGACCTGACCGAGCTCGGCCGGCTGGCGTCGGAGTACGCCGAGTCGGTGCAGGAGGATCCGGAGCGCCTGGCGGAGATCGAGCGACGGCGCGACGTGATCCATCGGCTGACGCAGAAGTACGGCAACACCATCGACGCCGTGATCGCCGCGGGTGAGGCGGCGGCGGCGGAACTCGACCTGCTCGACACCGCCGACATCGACCTCCGCGCCATCGCCGCCCGACGGGAGGCCGCAGTGGCGGCGCTCGCGTCGGCGGCCGCGGCGCTGAGCGCCAGGCGCGCCGAAGCAGCCGGGCGGCTCGGCCGCGCCGTCAGCCGGCTGCTCCCGGGGCTCGGCCTGCCCGGAGGCAAGCTGGAAGCCGCCATCGCGCCGCTCGCCGCGCCGTCACAGCACGGCGCCGAATCGGTCACGTTCAACGTCCGGCTCAACGTCGGCCACGAGGCGAAGCCGCTGGCCAAGGTGGCCTCCGGCGGCGAGCTCTCGCGCCTGATGCTGGCGCTCAAGACGGTGCTCGCCGGACA
>DASYXP010000118.1:0-3292 GCA_035934835.1 Gemmatimonadales bacterium
ACTTCTCACTTCTCACGTCTCACTTCTCACTTCTTACTTCCTACTCGCCCTCCTCCACCGCCCGCTCGTACGCCGCGAAGATCTCGCTCCGGCCGATGACGCCGCGCAGGTGGTGCGGGGCGGCGGGGTCGAGGACCGGGAGGAGCTGGGCGTCGCGTTCGCGCAGGCCGCGAAGGGCGGTGCGCAGGTCGTCGTCGAGCCGGACGCCCTCGCGGGGCGGGTCGGCGAGTTCCGACACCAGTGCGTCGCGGGTCCCATCGGCCAGCGCGCGCTTGAGGTCCTCCCAGCTGAGCATCCCGACGACCGTGTTCTGCTCGTCGACCACCGGGAACTCGAGTTGCCCCGACCGGCGCACGTCGGCGAGCACGGCGCCGAGGGTGGCGGAGGCGGGGAGCACGAGGGCGTCGGCGCGGTAGGCGTCGGCCACGGTGAGCGTGGCCAGCACCGACTCATCGGTGCCGTGGGAAATGTGCTCGCCGCGGCGGGCCAGCCATTCGGTGTAGATCGACTCCCGGTAGAGCGACCTGGCCACCACGTATGCCAGCGCGCCGCCCAACAGGATCGGGAGGATGAGCCCGTAGTCGCCGCTCATCTCGAGCACCATGAACACGGTGGTGAGCGGCGCGTGGGTGGCGGCCGCGACGACCGCCGCCATCCCGACCAGCGCGAAGGCCACCGGCTGGATGTTCCACCCCGGCACCAGGTGGGAGAGCGCCACGCCGGCGGCGGCGCCGAAGGTACCGCCGACCACGAGCGCGGGGGTGAAGACGCCGCCCACTCCGCCGCCGCCCAGGGTGACCGCCGTGGCCGTGATCTTGGCGAAGCACAGCGCAAAGAGCACCAGCGCCGTGCGCTGGGTCACGAGGGCCAGGTCGAGTCCCTGGTGCCCATGGCCCCAGAGCGCCGGCGCGAACTGGGTCGACACGACCGCCACGAGCACCGAGGCCACCAGTATCCGGAGCCACTGCGGCAGCGGGCGGAGCCAGTCGGGCACCTTCCACGCGGCGCGGGCGTACAGGACGCCGATGGCGCCCCCCAGCAGGCCGACCGCGGAATAGAGGAGGAGCTCGCGGGCGCCGCCCACGTGATACTCGGTGGGGATCCGGATGACCTGGTCGCGGCCCAGTCCGACCCGCGTTACCGCGGCGGCGGCGGCGCTCGCCACCACGATCGGCGCCAGCGCCGAGGTCCGGAAGCTGCCCACCAGCTTTTCGAGCACGAAGAGCACGCCTGCGATCGGCGCGCCGAACGCCGCCGAGAGCCCGGCGGCGGCGCCGCAGCTGAGGAGGAGCTTGAGTCGCTCCCGGCGGAAGCGGAGCCAGCGGCCGGCCCGGCTCCCGACCGCGGCGCCGAGCACCGCGACCGGGCCCTCCGCTCCGAGGGAACCGCCGCTTCCGAGCGTGACGGCGGCGGCGAGCGTCTTGATCGCGACGGGGCGGAGCTTCAGGACGCCTCCGCGGCGGGCCACGGCGTGCATCGCGTCGGGGATGTTCTCGCCCTCGGAGTCGCCGGTGCCGTAGTGGACCAGGAGCCGCACGATGATGAGTCCGATGGCCAGGGACGCGGCGGCCACGATCGACGTGGGGATCTCGAGCCCGTCCGCGATCCACGCGATCACCTCGGCGGCGACGTCGATCGAACGGTAGAAGGCGAGGACCGAGAGGCCCGCCAGGATCCCGACGCCGGCCGCGAGCGTGATGAGGATGGCGGGCTCGCCCATTCCCCATCGCTCCAGGCGCGCGATGAGGCGGGCGCCGGCCGCGCCGGCGGCGCGGGAGAGGTGGCGCGGGTAGGCGGCGAGGGGCGTCGACATTCCGCAGGATATATGGATAGGGGCGCGTGCCAAAGCCCCGGCCGCGGGGGGCGCCCTTGCCGTCATTCCGTCAGTGGGCGAAACTTGCCATTGGCCTCGATTGTGATAAATTTCACAAGCTGAAGCCGAAGTGCACCGATCCCTCTCTGGCGTGAGAACCATGGCGACTGAAGCGACCCTGCGACCCGGCGAACTCAAGGACGTCCTGCTGAAGGAGATCGAGGCGGCGGACCTGGCCTCGACCGATGCGCGGGACGTGGGCACCGTCCTCGAGGTGAAGGACGGGGTGGCCCGGATCTACGGCCTTGCTGCCGCGATGGCGGGCGAGCTCCTCGAGTTCACCGTGCGGGAGACCGGCGAGACGATCGCGGGGCTCGTGCTCAACCTCGAAGAGGACAACGTCGGCGCCGCGGTGATGGGCGACTACCTCAAGCTCAAGGAAGGCGACGAGGTCCGCTGCACCGGCAAGGTGCTCGACGTCCCGGTGGGTCCCGCGATGCTCGGCCGCGTGGTGGACGCGCTGGGCCGCCCGGTGGACGGGCGCGGGCCGATCAAGGCGAGCGGCACCCGGCTGGTGGAGATGATCGCCCCGGGCATCATCGTGCGGCAGCCGGTCAAGGAGCCGATGCAGACCGGCATCAAGGCGATCGACGCGATGATCCCGATCGGCCGCGGCCAGCGCGAGCTCATCATCGGCGACCGCGGCACCGGCAAGACCGCCATCGCCATCGACACGATCATCAACCAGAAGGGCGCCGGCGTCGTCTGCGTGTACGTGGCCGTGGGCCAGAAGCGCTCGACGGTGGCGTCGGTGGTGGAGAAGCTCCGGCAGGCGGGCGCCCTCGAGTACACCGTGGTCGTGGTGGCCTCGGCGTCCGATCCGGCGCCGCTCCAGTACATCGCGCCCTATGCCGGGTGCGCCATCGCCGAGTACTTCATGTATGAGGAGGGCAAGGCGACCCTCTGCGTTTATGACGACCTTTCGAAGCAGGCCGCCGCGTACCGGCAGCTCTCGCTCATCCTGCGCCGCCCGCCGGGGCGCGAGGCCTACCCGGGCGACGTGTTCTACCTGCACAGCCGGCTCCTGGAGCGCGCGGCCAAGATCTCGGAGAACGCCGAGACCGTGAAGTACGATCCCCGCATCAAGAAGCCGGGCGGGTCGCTCACGGCGCTCCCGATCATCGAGACCCAGGCGGGCGACGTCTCGGCCTACATCCCGACCAACGTCATCTCGATCACCGACGGCCAGATCTTCCTGATCACCGACCTCTTCTACTCCAACGTCCGCCCCGCGGTGGACGCCGGGATCAGCGTGAGCCGCGTCGGCGGCAACGCGCAGATCAAGGCCATGAAGCAAGTGGCCGGCCCGCTCCGGCTCTCGCTGGCGCAGTACCGCGAGCTCGAGGCGTTCGCCCAGTTCGGCTCCGACCTCGACCCCGCCACCCAGCGGCAGCTCGCCCGCGGCGCGCGCCTGGTGGA
>DASYXP010000182.1:0-2866 GCA_035934835.1 Gemmatimonadales bacterium
GAAGTGACGCCGCGCACGGGAGAGACGCTGGTGTTCGGGCGGGTGCGCTTCTTCCACGACGGCCGCGAATTCTTCCCGTGGAAGGTGAGCCTCATCGGCGACCCGGTGGCAACGAACACCGAACGCCACCTTTGGCTCCTCCGCCTGGGACGCCGAGCCGTGTCGTCCGAAGTGCACCCGGACCCCGATGGCTCCCTCGCCATCTGGCTCGGCGGCGGGGACTACGCCCTCCTCGGCAGCACCGAGATCGCGACCGAGGGCGCGCCACCGTACGAGGTGGTGGCGCTCATCCGCGTCCCGGCCGGTCCGGTCTCGACCTACACCGGCGACCTCGAACTGCGGACCGAGAGCCACGAGGGGGGACACCGGTCGCGCGGCGAGTTCGGCGACGCGACCGTCACCCTGGCACCGATCGCCATCGCCCGGGCGACGGTCGAACAGCGCCTCGGAAAGCTCCCGGAAATGCCCGCGACGTCGTCGTGGTGCGTGGGAGCGCACGTGCCGGGGTTCAACGACTCCAAGCTCGCCGCCCGCGCCAAGGAGCTCCTGGACCAGGGGTGCGGCTCGGTCGCGGTCCGGTCCCTCGCGCCGACGCCGACGGACACGAACGATCCCGCCCGGGTCGCGCTCTACGGGATCGGCGACACGGTGCTCGGCCACGTCACCATCGGCGTGTCGACCATCGCCGACGCGGCTCAGGCGCTCCGATCGCCGGGCGGACTCGGCCCGCCGCGCGAAAACGACATCACCTTCACCGTGGGACCTTCGAAGATCCACCCGGCGCTGATCTTCACGCCGCCGGGGACGATGCACCAGCTCTACTTCGACCGCGACACGCTGGTCTTGGTCGTCTCCGGCAGCCCCCGCGGCATCCCGACCGCGCGGACCGGGTTCCTGGCCCGGTATCCGGCAGCGCGTGAGACCCGCCGCGAAGCTGGTTGGTACGAGATGCAGGCGCCGATCGACCGGTGCATCTGGCTCATTGCGGTGTTCACCGCCGGCATCGACACGATCGAATCGGTGGGGCGGGCACGCGCCTGTCCAGCGCCGTAGGGAGCACCTCGAGTCCGCGGACGCGGCCAGGTCCCGGGCGGCTGGCCTGTGCGCCACGCCGCCCGTAGCTTTTGTCCCGTCGCGCACCGGTCACGTCACCCGACGACGCAGCACTTCGAGGCCCCATCGTGTTCGAAACCACCGCGCGCGCCCGCCGTCCGGGCGCTCCGTTCGCGAAGATCCTTCGGCGCGGGGCCCTCCCGCTCCTCCTCGCCGGCACGCTCCTGGCGCCCGCCGCTTCGGCGCAGCGACCCGCCGTCGACCTGCGCGCCGCCGCCGAGCTCGTGGCGCGGGTCGTCCCCGGACACGCCGGCGGCTTCCGCGTGGCCAGCATCCCCGACAGCGCCGGCCTCGACGTCTTCGAGGTGGCTGAGGACGGGCGCCGCGTCGTCCTCCGCGGATCGTCCGGTGTGGCGATCGCATCGGCGCTCAACTGGTACCTGGAACATGTGGCGGGAGTGAACGTCTCCCTTCCCTTCCGGCCGATCCGCCTCAAGACGCTCCCGCCGGTCCCAGCGCCCGTCCGCATCCGGACACCCTATCAGATCCGGTACTTCTTCAATTACTGCACCTTCTCCTACTCGATGGCGTGGTGGGACTGGAGCGACTGGCAGCGGATGATCGACTGGATGGCGCTCAAGGGGATCAATACCCCCCTCGCCGTCACGGGACAGGAAGCGGTCTGGCGGGCGACGCTCCTCGACCTCGGTTTCTCGCGCAAGCAGGTGGCCGACTTCCTCGTGGGCCCGGCCTACCTGCCCTGGGGATGGATGGGGAACATCGACGGGCTCGGCGGTCCGCTGCCCGACTCGTGGATCGACGGCCACGTGACCCTTGAACGCAGGATCCTGGCGCGCGAACGCTCGCTCGGGATGCGGCCGGTGCTGCAGGGGTTCACCGGGCACGTGCCGGCGTCGATCACGAAGGTCTTCCCGCACGCCCGCATCCACCAGACCGGCGACTGGTCCGCCGGCTTCAGCGGCACCTGGTTCCTCGATCCCCTCGATCCGCTCTTCCAGCGCATCGGCCGGCGCTTCCTCGAGCGGCAGACGAAGCTCTACGGAACGGACCACCTGTACGCCGCCGATCCGTTCAATGAGATCGACCCGCCGTCCAACGACTCGACCTTCCTGGCCGGGATGGGCCACGCCATCTACTCCTCGATGGCCTCGGCGGACCCACAGGCCACCTGGCTCCTGCAGGGATGGTTCCTCTATTACCAGGCGCGCTTCTGGCAGGACCCGCAGGCGGAGGCGTTCCTCGGCGCGGTACCGGATGACCGGATGGTGGTGCTCGACCTCTGGGGTGACCGCCACCCGGTGTGGCAGGCGCGCCGAGCGTTCTATGGGAAGCCGTGGGTGTGGAACGTGCTCTATAACTTCGGCGGCAAGCTCAGCGTCAACGGCGACCTTCCCTCCATCGCGCGGAACCTCGATAGCGCCCTCCGGAGCCCGGCACACGGACGCCTCGCCGGCCTCGGCATGATGATGGAAGGGCTCGGCACCAACCCGATCGTCCCCGACTTCGTGCTGGACCAGGCGTGGCGCGACAGCGTGCCCGACATCGACCGGTGGACGCACGCCTACATCACCCGTCGCTACGGCGCCGACGACCCGGCGGCGTGGCACGCCTGGCAGGTGCTCCTGGCCACCGCGTTCCGCTCGAGCGCCCAGACCGGGAACTTCCTGGCCGAGCGGCCGCAGTTCTACCGGGCGGGGACGGCGTATCGGTCGGAGCCGGTGGCGCCGTACGACGTGCACCTGCTGGCCGGTGCGCTCGACTCAATGCTGGCCGCGGCACCCGCGCTGGGGCG
>DASYXP010000184.1:0-3327 GCA_035934835.1 Gemmatimonadales bacterium
AGAGGATCGTCCCCTTCCCCTCCTCGCTCCGCCGCGCCGCCGCCTCGGCGATGATCTCCCGCACCCGGGGGACCCCCTCGGTGACCGCGCTGAAGGCGGTGAAGTGCCGCGAGGTGTACTGCGCGATCAGGCGCGCCAGCGTCGTCTTCCCCGAGCCCGGCGGGCCCCAGAGGATGATGCTGCCGACATCGCCCCGCCGGATCGCATCGCCCAGCGCCCGCCCCGGCGCCAGCAGCTGCGCCTGGCCGACGTACTCCTCCAGCGTGCGGGGCCGGAGCCGCGCCGCGAGGGGTTCGGGGGTGGAGAAGAGGCCGGGTTGGGTCATCGCCTCACCCCCTGTCCCCCTCTCCGTACACCGGAGAGGGGGAACGCATCGGTGCCACTCCCCTTCTCCGTTGTACGGAGAAGGGGCTGGGGGATGAGGCAGACCGGGAGCGGGGACCGGGGGGTGAGGTGGATAGGACCGGGGTGTGCCATTCTAACCCAACAACGCCCGCGCCGCGAAGAACGCCGCGGCGCCGCCGAAGAACGACAGCGGCATCCGCCACCCGCGGCGCGACTGGATCTCCGGCACCAGGTTCGACGCCGCCACGTAGATCGTGACCCCACCCGCCAGCGCCAGCCCGTGGTCCCGGAGCGGGGCCACCAGGTCCGTCGCCAGCACCCCCACCAGCGTCGCGACGCCGAGCGCCGCCGCCGCCCCGATCGCGCGGGCGCGGCCGAGCCCGGAAGCGAGCATCAGGCTCGCCATCGCCAGCCCCTCGGGGAGCTTGTGGAGGAAGACGGCGGTGAAGAGGAGGACGCCGAGCGTATGGGAGACGCTGAACCCGCTCGCGATCGCGACGCCGTCGAAGAAGGTGTGCAGCAGGAGGCCAAGGAGCGCGCTGACGCTCGCCACCGGGCTCACCGCGTGGGTCTCTTCGCCGAAGTGGAAGTGGGGCGTCAGGACGTGCTGGGCCAGGTGGACCGCGAAGTAGCCGGCCACGAGGTAGATCGCCGCCTCACGCGCATCCCGGGCAAAGGCCTCCGGCACCACCTCGCCCAGCGCCACCGTCAGCATGAACCCCGCGCCGATGGCGATGAACGTCTCGAGGAGCCGGACCTGCTCCGGGCGGTGGCGCACCACCACCACGGCGCCCACGAGGTTGCCGGCGGCGGCGAGCAGCGCCCACACGATCGGCGTCACGAAAGGGCCTTGGCCTGGCGCAGCAGGGCCTCCCGGGTGTTGCGGGTCGGGTCTTCCAGCACGAAGTCGAGGAGTCCCTTGAGCACCCGGCCGAGCGCCGGCCCCTTCGGGATCCCGGCATCGAGGAGATCCGCGCCGGTCACTGCGAGGGCGCCGCGGTCGATCGGATCGCCCCGGTCGAGGATCCGGCGCATCACCGGCTCCCACCCCGGCGCGTGGCCGGTCCGGAGCGCATGGAGGGCCGCGAGGTCCGCCGCCACCGGGGGCGTGACCGCCGAGAGCCACCGCCGGATGGCCACGTCGTCCGAGCCAGCCGGTGCCGCCGGACCCGCGCTGATCGCGGCGGCGCGGTCGATCTCAGCTCGCGATGCCTTGAGCCGCTCCAAGAGCCGCGCCGGCCCCTCGGCCAGGAACGCGGTCAGGAGCACCGGATCGCGGGGGAAGTCGGCGCCGGGGTCGCGGGGTGCCGCGGCGTGGAGTTCCGGCATCCACCGCGACGGGGCGATCACCGCGCGCCAGAGCTCCACGAGCCGCGGCAGGGAGCGGGTGGTACGGAGGCTCTTGAACCACTCCTCCCGCACCCGTTCCGCCGAGAGGCCGTCGAGCCCGGGCGCCGCCGCCAGCGCTGCGGCCCAGGTGGCGGGCTCCACCTTGAAGCCGAAGCGCGCCGCGAAGCGCACGCCGCGGAGGATCCGGAGGTAGTCCTCCCGGAAGCGCTCCTCCGCCTGGCCCACCGCGCGCACCAGCTTCCGGTCGAGGTCGCCGAAACCGTCGAACGGGTCGCGCCATTCGCGGTGGAGCGGGTGATACGCGATAGCGTTGATCGTGAAGTCGCGCCGGGCCAGGTCCTCCTCCAGCGTGGCCCCGAAGGCCACCACCGCCCGCCGCCCGTCGGTCGACACGTCGCGCCGGAAGGTCGTCACTTCGTGGAGCTTCCGCTCTGCATCGAGGACTCCTACCGTGCCGAACTCGATGCCCACGTCCACCGTGCGCCGGAAGAGCTTCCGCACCTCGTCGGGCGTGGCGCGCGTGGCCAGGTCGAAGTCGGCGTTGGCGTCGCCCAGGAGGTGATCCCGCACCGCGCCGCCCACGCACCAGGTCTCGTACCCCGCGCCTTCGAGGCGCCGGGCGATGTCGAGGACGGTATCGGGGATCGGGAGGGGAGGACGCGGCATCGGCCGAATAATAGTAGGGGGTGGCCTGCGGCCACCCCGACACCTCACCCCCTACCCCCTCTCCATCCTGACGGACGGAGAGGGGGCCGGGGGGTGAGGTTGGTATGTGAGAGGGGGCCGGGGACTGAGGCTACCCGCAGAGCACGCTCCCGCCGTTCACGTTGAGCACTTCGCCCGTGATGTGCCGCGCCAGCGGGCTCGCCAGGAACAGGATCGGCCCCGCCACGTCCATCGCGCTCGCCGGGCGGCGGAGCGGGATCGTCGCGTCGATCCCCGGGCGGTCGGGGCCGCGGAGCGCGGCGGCGCTCATGTCGGTGTCCACCCATCCCGGCGCCACGCAGTTGACCGTGATGTCGGGGGCGCACTCCACCGCCAGCGACTTGGTGAGCGCGATGACCGCCCCCTTGGTGGCGGCGTAGTCGGCGTGGAACGCCTCGCCCCGCTGTCCGGCGGTGCTCGAGACCAGGATGACCGTCCCACCCGGGCGCATCATGCCGAGCGCCGCACGCGTGAAGTAGAAAAGGCCGTCCAGGTCGGCGCGCATCGTCTCGCGCCAGCGGGCGTCGTCCATCTTTGCGACCGCCACCGCTTCCGCCGGCCAGATCCCGTGGTTGATCACCGCCACGTCGAGCTTCGGCATCACCCTGGCCAGGTCGGCGGCGATCGTCCGCACCGCCGCCGGGTCGCCGTGGTCACCCCCGAAAGCCCACGCCCTCCGCCCCAGCGCCTCGACCGCGAGCGTCACCTTGGCCGCCTCGGTCCGGCGGGAGCGGAAGGTGATCGCGACGTCCGCCCCGGCGCGCGCGAAGAGTTCTGCCGCCGCCGCGCCGATGCCGCGGGAGCCGCCGGTGATGAGGACCTGCTTGCCGGTGAGGGAGATCATGGTGTGGGAAGCGAAAAGGGAAAAGTGAAAAGGAGAACGGAGAAGGAGAAGGGAAAAGGGAAGAGGGCGCTGTCTGGGCGGCG
>DASYXP010000196.1:0-5176 GCA_035934835.1 Gemmatimonadales bacterium
TCTTCACGAATCGGCCCTTCCCTGGGCGCCAGCACCACCCGAGCCGGAGATCTCCTGATGCGGCAGCACCTGACGAAGTTCGCGGTCTTCAGCCTGCTCGCGGTCCCCACGACCGCGCTCCACGCCGCCGGGACCGGCGACGCGGCGCGGGCCTACGCACGGCGTTACGCCGAGGGACGGGCGACGGCGTCGATCCACTTCGCGGCCATTCCGAGCTTCTCCCGCCAGACCGGCCTGGCCTGCAACGCCTGCCATACGGCATTCCCGCGGCTGACGGCGTTCGGCCGGCTGTTCAAGCTGAACGGGTACACCCTCACCGGGCTGCAGGTGGTCACCGCCGGGGCCGAGGGGCAGCGCCAGTCACTCAAGCTCGACCTGATCCCGCCGATCTCGGCGATGGCGGTCTCATCGTACAGCCAGACGGCGAAGGACGTTCCCGGAACGCAGAATGGCGTGGCCCAGTTGCCGCAGCAGCTGAGTCTCTTCTTCGGCGAAGCGATCACGCCACGGCTCGGCACGTTCATGCAGATCACGTACGACCCTGCCGCAGGCACGATCGGGATGGACAACCTCGATATCCGGTTCGCCGACCACACGCGGTTCGCCAACAAGCAGCTCCTTTACGGACTCACGCTCAATAACAACCCGACCGTGCAGGACGTCTGGAACACGGCACCGGCGTGGCGCTTCCCGTTCATGAGCTCGGCCGTGGCGCCGACCCCGGCGGCGGCCACGCTGATCGACGGCGGCCTGAGCCAGTCGGTGGCCGGCCTCGGCGCGTATGGCCTCTGGGACAACCTCCTGTACGCCGAAGCGAGCGTGTACCGGTCGGCGGCGCAGGGCGGTCCCAATCCGCCCAACGACTCCTCGTCGATGACCATCAAGGGCGGGGCGCCGTACTGGCGCGTGGCGGTCCAGCACCAGTGGTCGAACGACTACCTCGAGGTCGGCACGTACGGGATGTCCACTGCGCTCTTCCCGGTCGGGGTCTCCGGCTCGACCGACCGGTATACCGACATCGGCCTCGACGCCCAGTTCGAGCACCCGCTCGGCAGCAACAACCTGACGCTCCACGGCGCGTACATCACCGAGACCCAGCGGCTGGACGGCAGCGTGGCGGCCGGCGCGGCCAGCAACCTCTCGGATAAGCTCCACACCTTCCGGGTCGACGGATCGCTGCTGACCGCCAAGCGGGTCGGCCTCACGCTGTCGTACTTCTCGACCACAGGCGACGCCGACGCGCTCCGCTATCCCGCTGGCGCCATCTCCGGCAGCGGGAACGCCAGCCCGGACAACGCTGGAGTGATCGCCGAGCTCGAAGCCCTGCCCTGGCTCAATACCCGGTTTGCGCTGCAGTACGTGGCCTACACCAAGTTCAACGGCGGCACCACCAACTACGACGCGGCGGGCCGGAACGCCTCCGACAACAACACCCTGTACCTCTATACCTGGCTGGTCTTCTGACCTGACCAGGCCAGGAAACACTGCGGGCCCGGCAGCTGGATGCCGGGCCCGCGGTCGTTCCGGGGGGTCGGACCGCTCAGGGCTTCGCCTTCCCGTGGCTCACCGCCCAGACGTACGCCGCCACCTGCCGCGCCTCGGCGTCGCTGATCCCACCCGGATGCGACACCATCGCCGTGTTCGGGACGCCGGTCGTGACGACGTGGAAGATCATGTCGAAGCTGCCGTCGCCGTTGCGCCACTGGTGCGCCCGCAGGGTCGGCGCGATCGGGCCGCCCTCCAGCTCCGCGCCGTGACAGACGAAGCAGTTCCCTTCCCCGTGGAACACGTCCCGCCCGGCGGAGATCGTCTTGGCATTGAGCAGCTCGGCCGACGCCGGGCCGGCACCGGCCATCGAATCCTTGGCGGCCGGCGCGCGGGGGGTGCCCTTCTGCTGGGCGGAAAGCGGCACCGCGGCAGCGCAGAGCGCGGACAGAATGATCGGGGCAAGGGTGGAACGCTTCGAGCGCATCAGGCCATCCCGGCGAAAGGGTGAGGCACAAAAATGTGGCATCGCCCCGTCCGGCACCATCCCCCCACCGGCTGAATGAAGGAATCGGGAAGAAATCAGGAAGACGTCACTGGCGCCTTGATCTCCTTGAGGCGCCGGAGCGACGGGACCCGCCACGCCGTGAGGGCCACCACCACCAGCGTGACGGTGCCGCCGAAGGCCACCGAGGGCACCGTGCCCATCAGCTTTGCGGCCAGGCCCGACTCGAACGCGCCGATCTCGTTGGACGAGCCGATGAAGATCGAATTGACGGCGGACACCCTCCCCAGCACCGCGTGCGGAGTGAACTCCTGGACCAGCGTGGCGCGGATGACGACGCTCACCACGTCGACCCCGCCGTAGATCGCAAGGATCAATACCGACAACGCGAAGTTCCGTGAGACACCGAAGGCGATGACCGAGAGTCCGAACGTCGCCACGTTGCCGAGCATCGCCAGTCCGGCGCGGCGGAACGGGGGGCGATGGGTGAGCCAGAGCGAGGTGACCACGGCCCCCGCGGCCGGCGCGGCGCGCAGGATGCCGAGCCCGGCCGGGCCGACCCGGAGGATGTCGGCGGCGTAGACCGGGAGCAGGGCCACGGCGCCGCCGAAGAGGACCGAGAAGAGGTCGAGCGTCATCGCCCCGAGGACGACGGGCTGGCCCCGGAGGAAGCGGATCCCGCCAGCCAGGCTCTCGGCGAGCGGCTCGCGCGCGTCGACCGCGGGGCGGCCACGCGGCCGGACGCGGGAGATGGCCAGGACCGCCACGACCATCAGGGCCAGGTCCGTCCCGTAGGCGGCCACCGGGCCGGCGAACCCGTAGATGAGGCCGCCACAGGCGGGGCCGGCGACGGCGGCGAACTGCCAGGACGAGGTCCGCCAGGCCGACGCATTGCCGTAGTGCTCGCGGGGCACCAGTTCCGCGGCCAGGGCGGTCCGCGCCGCCATCAGGAAGCTCCGGGCCACGCCGCCCAGGCCGATGACCAGGTAGAACCACCGGATGTCGCCGCGGTCGAGCGGCCCGCGGAGCGAGAGCGCCAGCAGCCCGCCCGCACAGGCGAGGAGCACGACCATCGCGAGCATCGTGACCCAGCGGCGGTCGGTGCGGTCGGCCACGTGCCCGGCGAAGAGCGCCGAGGCGATGAATGGGAGCGCCTCGGCCAGCCCGATGAACCCGAGCGAGAGGGGGTCGTGGGTCACCGAGTAGACCTGCCAGCCGACCACGATGCCGCGCATCGTGACCGCCACGGTCATCGCCGTGAGGGCGACGATGAACGAGCGGAAGTCGGCGTGGCGAAGGGCGGCGTAGGGGTCGTGACGGGGAACGGTCATCGGCGGGGGAATATAAGGCGGGCGAGGAGGTGCGAAGTGCGGGTCACGGGTCACGGGCCGCGGGTCACGGGTCGCGGGTCGCGGGTCACGGGTCGCGGGTCACGGGTCGCGGGCCGCGGGCCGCGGGGGCATTGAAATATCACGCCGTGATATTATTCTTGGGCCACCATGCGCCCGACCGCCGCCATCCGCCGCCTCGCGCAGTTCCGCTACGCCCTGCGCCGCTTCCTCCGGTTCAGCGAGCAGGCGGCCCGCGCCGCCGGCGTCACCCCGCTCCAGCACCAGCTCCTCCTCGGCGTCGCCGGCTTCACCGGCCGCGGCTGGGCGACGATCTCCGAACTGGCCGAGTGCCTGCAGGAACGGCACAACGGGGTCGTGGCCCTGGTCGACCGCGCCGCCCGCGCCGGGCTGGTGCGCCGGGACAAGTCTGGCGGGGATCGGCGGGTGGTCCGGGTGTCGCTGACCCCGCGGGGCCGCCGGATCATCGACGGCCTCACCCGCCTGCACCAGAAGGAGCTGGCGGGCTTCCAGCACGACCTCCGGCCGGTGCTGGCACGGACGGTCGCGTGAGGGGCGCCGCGCGTTCGCTGCTCGAGCACCCCGGCCTGCGGCGCTACACGTCACTGGTGCGGGAGGACCTCGCGGCCACCTACTCCCGCGACCTCCACAAGTGGCTGCTGGTGGCGCCGATCCTGGGCGTGGTGACCGGGCTCCTCATCACGCTGGTGGCGCAGGTCATCCTTCGCTGGCTCTGGCCGGCCATCCTGGCGTACGACCTCCGGAACCCGGCCGCGATGGTCCCGATCGTGACCTCGGGGTTCCTGGTCGCGGGGCTCATCATGCAGCACCTGACCCCCGATCCGGACCTTCATTCGACCGAGGAGATCATCCGGTCGTACCACGAGCACCAGGGCGAGGTGCGGATGCGCCCGTTCGTCCCCAAGCTCCTGGCCGCCATCGCCACCGTGGGGACCGGCGGCAGCGCGGCGCTCGAGGGGCCGAGCATCTACGGGGGCGGCGCGGTGGGGTCGTGGCTGTGGACCAGGCTCCGGAAGGTCGGGCTCGGGCCGCGCGACCGGCGGATCATGCTCATCAGCGGCGCCGCGGCCGGCATGTCCGCCGTGTTCCGGGCGCCGCTCACCGGCATCATCTTCGCGCTGGAGATGCCCTACCAGGACGACCTTGCGCACGAGGCGCTGATGCCGTCGCTCATCGCCTCGGTGGTGTCCTATGCCACGATGGCGGCGTTCCTGGGGTCGGCACCGCTGTTCGACTTTGCCGCCGCCTCGGGATACACCCGCCGGGACCTGCTCTGGGCGGCGGGGCTCGGCGTCCTCTGCGGCCTGGCGGCGATGACCTTCGCCATCACCTTCCGGCGCCTGCGGACGTTCTCCATCCGGCTCAAGGTGCCGCACTGGCTCAAGATGACGGCGGGCGGGCTGCTGACCGGCCTCTGCGGCCTGGCCTTCCTCTCGATCTTCCCGGGCGACCTGGTGCCGATCGGCCCCAACTACGAGGCCGTGTCGCAGATCCTGCGGGCCGGCCACGGGACCGCCGAGCTGCTCGCGTTCGGGGCGCTCAAGCTGGTGGCCACCCTCTTTTCGCTCGGCGTGGGCGGCGTGAGCGCGATGTTCGTCCCGCTGTTCCTGGCCGGGAGCTCGTTCGGCACGGCGTTCGGCCAGTCGGTGGTGCACAGCACGAACCCGGAGCTCTACGCCGCCGTGGGGATGGCGGCGTTCATCGCTGCCGCGTACAAGGCGCCGCTCACGGCGGTGGTCTTCGTGGCGGAGGCGACCGGCGGGCACGGGTTCATCATCCCGGCGCTCATCGGGGCCGCGGTGGCGTACGGGGTGTC
>DASYXP010000210.1:0-6064 GCA_035934835.1 Gemmatimonadales bacterium
CCGCGGGATGGCGTGGGGTGCGGTGGCCCGTCGGCACGTGGGGAGCCTCGAGCGCGCGGTGCTGGCCCACGCCGAGCGGCGGCGCACCTCCTTCCGCGCCCGCACCCTGGCGGAGCGGCCGGCGAGCCTCCCCGAGCTCGACCTCGACCACCTGGAACGGCTCACCGACGACACGGGCATCCTGCAGCACGCGACGTTCGTGGTGCCGCGCTACGCCGAGGGGTACTGCCTCGACGACAATGCGCGGGCGCTGATGCTGATGGTGCTGCTCGAGGAGTCAGGGACGGTCGACCGGAAGACGCTCCGGAGGCTCGCCTCCCGCTACCTGGCCTTCGTGAGCCACGCCTTCCACCCCGCCACCGGCCGCTTCCGGAACTTCCTCACCTACGCCCGCACCTGGGGCGAGCTGCGCGGCTCCGAGGACAGCCACGGACGGGCGCTCTGGGCCCTCGGCACCGTGGTGGGCCGCGCCCTCGATCCGGGGCGCCGGAGCCTGAGCAGCGGGCTCTTCCACGCGGCCCTCAATGCCGTGGATGAGCTCTCGAGCCCCCGCGCCTGGGCCTACGCGCTCCTCGGCATCGACGAATACCTCCGCGCCTTCCAGGGCGATACCGGCGTCCAGGCGACGCGCGCTCGCGTGGCGGAGCGCCTCTTCGGCCTCTACACCCGCACCAGCGCCGAGGACTGGCCCTGGTTCGAGGACCATATGACGTACTGCAATGCCCGGCTCCCGCAGGCGCTGATCGTGTCGGGCGCGGCGATGGGCCGGCCGGACATGGTGGCGGCGGGCACCCGGGCACTCGAGTGGCTCGGGACGCTGCAGCACACCCCCGACGGCTACTTCGCGCCGGTGGGTTCCAACGGCTTCTACCGGCGGGGAGCGGCGGTGGCGCGCTTCGACCAGCAGCCGGTGGAGGCGTGCGGAATGGTGTCGGCCTGCCTCTCGGCCCATCGCGTCACCGGGGACGCGCGCTGGAAGCGCTACGCCGACTCCGCCTTCGGCTGGTTCCTGGGGCAGAACCACCTGCAGCTCCCGGTGTACGACTCTTCGACCGGCGGGTGCCGCGACGGCCTCCACGCCGACCGGACGAACGAGAACCAGGGCGCCGAATCGACCATCTCGTTCCTGCAGGCGCTGTGGGACATGCGGGCGGTGCGGGCGTGAGCCCGCGCGAGCAGTACGAGGTGCTCTTCACGCGCCACGCCGCCAACCCGATCCTGACCGCCGCCGACTGGCCCTATCCGGCGCACACCGTCTTCAACCCCGGTGCCGCGCGCCTCAAGGACGGGACCACGCTCCTCCTCTGCCGGGTGGAGGATCGCCGCGGGCACTCCCACCTGACCGCGGCACGATCGGCCAACGGCATCGACGGCTGGGTCATCGACCGGACCCCCACCTTCAAGCCCGACGCCGAGCGCTATCCCGAGGAATTCTGGGGCGTGGAAGACCCGCGCATCACCTACGTGCCGGAGCTCGGCAAGTACGCCGTCGCCTACACCGCGTTCAGCCGCGGGGGGCCGGGGGTGGCGCTGGCGCTCACCGAGGATTTCCGGAGCTTCGAGCGGTACGGGCTCGTGATGCAGCCGGATGACAAGGACGCCGCCCTCCTGCCCCGGCGGGTCAACGGCAACTTCGCGCTCATCCACCGGCCGATGCACGACTCGGGGGCGCACGTATGGATCTCGTACTCCCCCGACCTGCGCAACTGGGGCGGGCACAAGCTGGTGCTGCAGGCGCGGCGGGGGGCGTGGTGGGACGCCAACAAGGTGGGGCTCTCGCCGCCGCTGATCGAAACGCCGGCGGGGTGGCTCACGATCTACCACGGCGTGCGCCACACGGCGTCGGGGAGCCTCTACCGGCTGGGCCTGGCGCTCCTCGACCTCGAGGAACCCGAGCGATGCCTGCGACGGGGAGATATGTGGGTCTTCGGCCCCGAGGCGCCGTATGAACGGGCGGGGGACGTGGGCAACGTCGCCTTCCCCTGCGGCTGCACCATCGGCGACGACGGCGACACCGTCAACCTCTACTACGGCGCCGCCGACACCAGCATCGCGCTCGCCACCGGGAGCGTGAAGCAGATGCTGCGGTGGCTGGAGGAGCACGGCGGGGAGGCGTAGCGCGAGGGAGGCCGACCCACTTCATCGGGGGAGATGCATCGAATGACCGCAGTCACAACCCGCGCCGTCCGTCCGTGAAGTCCACCTCACGGCGCCCCGGCACGTCCCGCGCCCGCAAGCCGCCGCTCCGGCTCATTACCGTCGCCGTGATCGAGGACAACCGGCTCGTCCGCGAGGCGCTCTCGGCGATGCTGGGCCGCCTGCCGGACCTCCGGGTCATCTCACTCGACACGGCCGACCCGACTTTTCTTGCCGAATCGAAGCCGGACGTCCTCCTCCTGGACGTCGGGCTGCGGGATCAGGACAGCCTGCGCGTGGCGGCGGGACTCCTGGAGGAGCATCCCGACGCCTTCATCATCATGATGGACGTCCTGCCGGTGAACGAGGAGATCAAGGAATACGTCAACATCGGGGTCTCGGGCTTCGTCCTGAAGGATGCGACCTTCGACGAGTTCGTGGCGACGATCCGGTCGGTCGCCGCGGGGGTGAAGGTGCTCCCGCCGCGCATGACCGAATCGCTCTTTGCGCAGATCGCGCGCGAGGTCGAGGCGTCGGAGCCCACGCGGGCGGTGGAGGCTGTGCGCATGACCCCGCGCGAGCGCGAGGTGATCGACCTCATCGGGGAGGGATCCAGCAACAAGGAGATCGCCTCCAAGCTGAACATCGCCACCCACACCGTGAAGAGCCACGTCCGGAACGTGATGGAGAAGCTCGCCCTGCACACCCGGCTGCAGATCGCGGCCTACTCCCACCGGGAGGGCGAGGCGTAACACCGAACGCGGGAACAGGGGAGTCAGGTGCCCGGCCGCGCGATCCGCGCGGCCTTTTCGTCGTACTCACCCAAAAGGAGTACTCACGAATTCACCCCTCCGGGCGATGGGGTGGGGCCCCGATGAGCCCTATTGTTGGCGGGTAGCTCATCTCCCCGAACGGATCTCCGGATCCAAGGACATTCTCCGTGTACCAGATCACCACGCCCGTGCGGTCCGCCCGAACGCCGTCGCCCCGAAACCTCATGCTGGGCGCGCTCGTCGCCCTGGGTCTCGCGGCCGGCGCCTGCAACAACAGCACCAATCCGACCACCCCCCTCAGCACGGTCCCGACGGTCACCTCGACCGGTCCTGGCAGCGCCTCGATCGGCGTCGCGCGGAACGCCTCGGTCACCGCGACGTTCAGTGAGGCGATGGACAGCGCCACGATCAACGCGAGCACCTTCACGCTCCACCAGGGTCTCACCGCCATCCCCGGCGTCGTGACCTACGCCGGCAACACGGCGACCCTGAACCCGACCAACACGCTCGACCCGAACACCGGCTTCAGCGCCAGCATCTCGACCGGCGCCCGCGACCTCCAGGGCGACAGCCTGGCGGCGATGAAGACCTGGACCTTCACCACCGTGGCGTCGTCCCCGTCCGGCCCGGCCGCCGTCAACCTCGGCACGGCAGGCAACTACGTCATCCTCGGCAAGTCCGGCATCTCGACCACCGGCACCACCGCCATCGTCGGCGACATCGCCCTGAGCCCCGCGGCCGCGTCGTTCATCACCGGCTTCGCGCTCACCACCCCGACGACCTTCTCCACCTCGTCTCTCGTGACCGGACACGTCTTCGCGGCGAATTACGCCGTGCCGACCCCCGCCACCCTGACGACGGCGATCCTGGACATGCAGACCGCCTACACCGACGCGGCCGGCCGCACCCTGCCGGACTTCGTCAATCTCGGCGCGGGCAACGTGCAGGGGCTCAACCTGGTCCCGGGCCTCTATAAGTGGGGCACCGGCGTCTCGATCCCGTCGGCCGTCACGCTCACGGGTGGGGCCACGGACGTGTGGATCTTCCAGGTCTCCGGGAACCTCACGGTCGGCAACGGGGCGATCGTGACCCTCGCCGGCGGCGCCCAGGCCAGCAACATCTTCTGGCAGGTGACCGGCGCCACCACGATCGGCACCACCGCGCAGATGAAGGGCGTCATCCTCTCGAAGACCCTCATCTCGATGAACACCGGCAGCAGCCTCACGGGCCGGGACCTGGCCCAGACCGCCGTGACGCTCAACGCGTCGACCGTCACGCACCCGTAGTCCTGACACGCAGCAACCCGGAGGATATCCTGCGGGTCACCGGGTCCTGGAGCCACCAATGTCGACACACGATACCGCTTCGTCCGCCACCGTCCGGGCGCTGGTCATCGGCGCCCTGCTTTCCTTCTCCACCGTCGGGGCGCTCTCCGCCCAGCAGGCGGCGCTTCAGGCCCCCATCGCCGCGGCCCCGGCCGTCCCCGCCCCGCACGCCTCGCCGCTCTTCGACCGCGGCGACGCGAACGCCCCGGCCCGCGCCTCCGCGGAGACCGCCTCCGCGCGCGCGAACGGCGAAGGGCGCAACCACACCATCGTCGTGTCGACGCTGGTGCTGGTCCTCAGCGTCGTGATCCTGGTGCTCCTGATCAAGTGAGTGCGACGGGCGCCCTCGCGTGCGGAATGCCAGCGCGCGGGGGTACCGTGCACGAATGAAGTGTCATCCCGAGGGAGCGGAGCGACCGAGGGATCTCAGCTCGATGCCCGGCCTGCCCCGGGGCAGCAGCGACGTCCTGCACGCATCGATCGGTCTGAGATCCCTCGCTCCGCTCGGGATGACACTCCATTCCCACCCGCAGTTCACTCGCCCCACGCGGCTGTCACGCGCCTCACGCGCCCCACGCGGCCGTTCACGCGCCTCACGCGCCCCTGCGCCTTCCCGCTAGAACACCACCTCATACCCCACCCGCACTCCCCGTCCCGGCTGGGGGATGAAGTCCTTGATGACGGACAGGTTGTCGCGGTAGACGGTGTTGAACACGTTGTCGACGTGCACGGTGACGCTGTGCACCATCCGCGACTCGATGAGCCGGATGCCGACGCCGAGGTTCATCACCGCGTAGCCGTCAGTGGGGGTGTCGCCATTTCCCAGGCGGGTCTGGCTCGCGGCAAAGCGCCCTTCGACCATCCCGGAATAGCGGTCGTCCTGCCAGCTGGCCCGCAGCAGTCCGCGGAGCGGCGGCGTGAACGGCAGCGGCTGGTGCAGTCGCGTGTCCTCGGCGTTCACGTAGTCTGAGCTGGCGCGGAGGGCCAGGTGCGCCGCCGGCTCCACCGTCACCGCGGCCTCGAAACCCCAGAGCCGGGCGCTGGTGGCGGAGAACTGTCGCACCGGGAGGCCCTGGATCGTGTCGCCACGGAGGAAGCCGAAGATGTAGTCGTCGATCGAGTTCCAGTACGGCGAGAGCTCGAACGCCACCCGGCCGGAGCTCCCCTTGAGCGACGCGTCGATCCCGTTGCCGTGCTCCGGGGCCAGGCCCGCCGTACCCACCGTATAGGTACCGCTCGCGGCGTCGAGCCCCTGGGCAAAGAGCTCCTGCACCGTGGGCGCCCGGAAGGAGCGGGCCACGTTGACCGAGAGCGTCAGCTCGCGCGAGAGCTGGTGCACCAGCCCCAGTGACGCCGTCACCGCGTTGGAGAGCCGGGAGGTGTCGAGGGTCCGGAAGGTCGAGTCGGCGGAGGTCGGGTCGGGATGGGTCTGGATCCGGTTGTAGTCGTACCGGACTCCTGCCTGCAGCCGGGTGCCGGGTGCCGCGGCGTATTCCTCGAAGGCGTACCCCGCCACGCCGGTGGTGGTGGAGTTGGGGCCCAGCGGCTGGTCGCCACCTATCGTGAGCCCTTCGATGTCGGTCCAGAGTCCGAGGGTGCCGGAGAGCTTGCCGGACTGGCGCTGGCGGAGCTGGGCCACCGCGTTCAGCGTCTGCTTGTGGAAGTGGTTCGCTTCCGGGTCGGACACCCCGGTCGAGTCCTGCACCGTCGGATACTCGGCGTGATTGTAATCGTTGTAGCTCACGTGGAACCTGAGCTGGTCGGCAAAGGTGCCGCCCAGGTCGAGGAGCCCGCGGAGCTCGACGAGATCGCGCGTCTGCCGGATGCGGG
>DASYXP010000211.1:0-3337 GCA_035934835.1 Gemmatimonadales bacterium
AGGCGCAGGGCGTGGCGGTGCCGGTGGAAGAGCGGGGTGGGGTGGCCACGGTGTTGGTCCTCGCGCGCGACGTGACCGACGAGGTCGAGCTGCGCGAGCGGGTGGGCCACAGCGAGAAGATGGCCGCGCTGGGCCAGCTCGTCTCCGGGGTGGCCCACGAGCTCAACAACCCGCTCGCCGGGATCGCGGCACTCTCCCAGGCGCTCCTCTCCGACGGCTCCGGCGATGACGGCACCGACCGCGTGCTCCACTCGATCCGCGGCGAGGCGGAGCGGGCGGGCCGGATCGTCAAGGACCTGCTGGTCTTCGCGCGGCAGCGTCCGATCGAACGCCGCGAGGTCGACCTCAACGCCGTGGTGCGCTCGGCGCTTGCCGGCCCCCACGTCCACCCCGACCGGTGGCGGCTCGACCTCGCCGAGGCGCTTCCGCCGGTGACCGGCGACGCCGAGCAGCTGCTGCAGGTGGCGCTCAACCTGGTGTCCAACGCCGAGCACGCGATGGCCGGGACCGGCGACGGCATGGGCACCATCCGCACCTGGGCGGACGACCGCTCGGTGGGGTGCGAGGTGCTCGACCGCGGGCCCGGGATCGCCCCGGAGGTCATCGGCCGGATCTTCGAGCCGTTCTTCACCACCAAGCCGGCGGGGCAGGGCACCGGGCTTGGCCTTTCCATATCTCACGGTATCATCCGGGCACACCGGGGCGAGATCCGCGCCCAGAACCGCCCCGAGGGCGGCGCCCGTCTCTGGTTCGAACTCCCCCGCGGCGGCGCCGCGGCACCGAGGTGATGCAATGGCGGACACGGTCCTCCTGATCGACGACGACCCCGAGATCCTGCGGGCCATCGGCAACTACTTCGAGCACGTCGGCTACGAGGTGGGCCGCGAGCTGACCGGCGAGGCGGGGCTCGAGGCGTACGAGCGGCTCCGGCCCGAGGTCGTGGTGCTCGACCTGCAGCTGCCGGGGATGGACGGCCTCGAGGTACTCGAGCGCCTGCGGGAAAAGCACGCGGCGGTCATCCTGCTCACCGGCAACAGCGACATCCCCACCGCCGTCAAGGCGATGCAGATGGGCGCGGAGAATTTCCTCACCAAGCCGGTCGACATGCCGCACCTGGTCGCCGCCACCGCCAAGGTGGCCGACCAGGTCCGCCTCCGCCGGGTCAATGAACTGCTGCTGGCCAGCGTGGTGCAGGGCGAGGGGCTCGACTCGCTGGGCCAGTCCGGCCCGATGCAGGACTTTGCCCGGCAGGTCGGGCTCCTGGCCCAGAGCGACCGGACCACGGTGCTGCTCGTCGGCGAGAGCGGCACCGGCAAGGGGTGGGTGGCGCGGATGATCCACAACCTGAGCCCCCGCGCCAAGGCGCCGTTCGTCGAGGTCAACTGCGGCGGGCTCTCCGCCACGTTCCTCGACTCCGAGCTCTTCGGGCACGAGAAGGGCGCGTTCACCGACGCCAAGGACCGCAAGCAGGGCCTCTTCGAGATCGCCGACCGGGGCACGATCTTCCTTGACGAGATCGGCGAGCTCGCGATCGAGCTCCAGCCCAAGCTCCTCAAGGTGCTGGAGACCAAGACCTTCCGCCGGCTGGGCGGCACCCGCGAGATCACGGTCGACGTGCGGCTGATCGCCGCCACCAACCGCGACCTCCCCGCCGACGTGGCCGCCGGGCGGTTCCGCGAGGACCTGTTCTACCGCCTCAACGTGATGCCGCTGGAGCTCCCGCCCCTCCGCACCCGCTCGCGCGAGGACCGGCTGGCCCTCATCACCCGGCTCTTCCAGGACCTCCGCAGCCACGTGCCCGGCGCGCCCAGCCTCATCGCCCCCGACGCGCTCGAACGGCTCCTGGCCCACCCCTGGCCCGGCAACGTCCGCGAGATGCGCAATGTCCTCGAACGCGCGCTCATCCTCGGCCGGGGCCAGGTGGCCGTCGCCACCGAGCACCTCCCGGCCGACTTCAAGAGCCGCAGTGGTTCCCCCGGCGACCGCCGCCACGCGCCCCTGAGCCTCGACGACCTGGAGCGCCAGCACATCGAGCGCACCCTCCGGCACCACGCCGGCAACCGGACCCGCGCCGCCGAGGAGCTCGGGATCTCCCGCGCGACGCTCATCAACAAGATCAAGCGGTACACGATCACCATCTGACGGTGGAGGCCCCGTGCCCGAGATCAAGGAACACGACGCGATGCGCTGCCGCGCCTGCGGCAACGAGGAGCGCGCATCCGAGGGATACCCCTGCGTCGACTGCGGGACGTTCGTCTGCCTGATCTGCCACTTCAAGGGCATCGAACGCTGCGCCGAGTGCGAAAAGAAGGCGAAGGAAGGCGCCGGCAAGTAGCCGGCCCGCTCATCCTCCGGTCCGCCCAGGGGTCCCATGCCAGCCATCGTCGCCACCGCACCCGTCGTGCCGATCCTCAAGGAGCCGAACATCCGTTCGGAACAGGTCACCCAGCTCGTCCTCGGCCGCACCGGCCGCCTGGTCGAGGACCGGGGCGAGTGGCACCGGATCCATGTCGACCTCGACGGCTACGAGGGGTGGTGTCACGCCGGGTACAGCCGCGTCCTCGATGACGGGGCCGCTGCGCTCTGGACCGGCTCCGCCGACGGCTGGAGCGAGGGCGCCACCGTCGAGCAGGGGGACCGGATGGTCCGCGTCCCCCTCGGCGGTCGGGTGCGTATCGGCCGGCACGGCACCGAGCTTCCTGACGGGACCATCGGCCGGATCCTCGGCGGCCGGATCGTGCCGGCGGCCACCATCGCCACCGAGGCCCGCAGCACCCCGGTCGACAAGTGGCTGGTCAAGTTCTACGGTGGCGCGCCATACCAGTGGGGCGGGCTCACACCCTGGGGCACCGACTGCTCCGGACTGGTGCAGGTCGCCTTCGCCGCCCGCGGCCTCGCGCTCCCCCGCGACTCGTTCCTGCAGGTCGAGACCGGCGTCGAGGTCGAGCTTGCTGCGGCCCGCCGGGGTGACCTGCTCTTCTTTTCCGAGAATGGCCGCTCAGTGACCCACGTGGCGGTGCTCGGCCCCGACGACCGGCTGGTCCATTCGAGCCTCTCCGCCGGCGGATTCATCGTCGAGCCGTGGGCGGCGGGCACCCGCGCCGCGTTCCTCCGCGACCTCTTCGTCACCGCGCGACGGCCCCCGGCCCCCGAGGGCGCCGCCCGGTGAACCACACCCTCGTCCTGTTCGACATCGACGGAACGCTTCTCCTGACCGCCGGCGCCGGCCGCCGGGCCATCCTCCGCGCCGTCGGCGAGGAGGTCGAGGCCGGAGCCGCCATCGAGCAGGTGCGGTTCGACGGGAAGACCGACCCCCAGATCGTGATGGAACTCCTCG
>DASYXP010000218.1:0-5271 GCA_035934835.1 Gemmatimonadales bacterium
GGGCAAAGCTCAGCAGTTGGCGCTCCCCCACGCTCAGGCTCCGCCCCCGCTCCCCCAGCACGTGGCCGTACCCCGCCGGGAGCCGCTCGATGAACCGCTCCGCGCCGACCCGCCGCGCCGCCGCCCGCGCCCCCTCCTCCGTGACCCCGGTGTCGAGGACCAGGTTCCGGAGCACGTCGCCGGTGAAGAGGAAGAGGTCCTGCTGCACGAACCCGATGAGCCGCCGGAGCTCGCCGGGATCGAGTTCCCGCACGTCCACCCCGTCGACGGTCACCCGGCCTTCGGTCACGTCGTAGAACCGGAGGAGGAGGCTGATGATCGTGGTCTTCCCCGCCCCGGTGTAGCCGACCAGCGCGAGCGTGCGGCCGGGGCTCGCCGTGAAGCTCACGTTCCTGAGCACCCAGGGCCCGTCGGGGGAATAGCGGAACGAGACGTTCTCGAAGCGCACCTCGCCGCGCACCGGCCTGGGGAGGCGCACCGGGGCCGCGGGCGCCGGCACGGTCACCGGCTGGTCGAGCAGGGTGAAGATCCGCTCCGACGAGGCCATCGCGCTCTGCAGCAGGTTGAACTTCTCGGAGAGGTCCTGCAGCGGCTGGAAGAAGCGCCGGGTGAGCTGGATGAAGGCCGCCAGCACGCCGACGGTCAGGCTCCCGCCGAGCGAGCGGAGCCCGCCGTACCAGATGAGGAGCGCCAGCGCCACCGACGTGAGCACTTCCATCACCGGCAGGAAGACGGCGTAGATGGTGATCGACCGGAGGTGCGCCTCGAGGTGGTCGGCGTTGACCCGGTCGAACCGCTCCCAGGTCTCGCGCTCGCGGCCGAAGAGCTGCACCACCCGCATCCCGGCCAGGTGCTCGGTGAGGTACGCATTGAGCCGGGCCAGCCGGGTGCGGATGTCGCGGAAGGCCTGGCGGACGTGGCGCCGGAAGACGATGGCCACGAGCATCACCACCGGCATCACCGCGAACGCCACCAGCGCCAGCCGCCAATCCAGCACCAGCATCAGGATCATGATCGCGGCGAGCGTCATCACGTCGCCGATCACGGTCACGAATCCCGACGACAGGAGATCGTTCAGCGTCTCCACGTCGCTGGTGACGCGGGTGACGAGCCGGCCGACCGGGTTCCGGTCGAAGTAGGGGATGCTGAGCCGCTGCAGGTGCCCGAAGATCTGGCGCCGCATGTCGTTCATCACCCGCTGGCCGATGAGCGTGGTGAGGAACGCGCCACCGTAGTCGGCGCCGAAGCTCAGGACCAGCGACGTGACGTACACCCCCGCCAGCGTGAGCAGGAGCCCGCGGTCGCCGGCGGGGATGGCCACGTCGATGGCGCGCTTGGTGAGCTCCGGCCCCACCAGCGCGAGCCCCGCCTCGATGGCCAGGAGCCCGAGCGCCGAGACCACGAGCCAGCGATACGGCGCGAGGTAGCGCACCAGGCGCCGGAAGAGCGCCGGGTCGTATCCCGCCTGGAGCGCGTCCTCCTGGATCCCGCCGCTCACGCCGGCGCCTCGGCGGCGAGGCCGTCGGCGTCGATGCTCCGGAGCCCCTTGCGGACCCAGTTGGAGAAGACCACGAACCCGAACGCGAGGGTGTAGTAGCTGAGCGTGAGCCGCCACAGCAGCGTGTAGAGCGGCAGCGACGTGCGCGGGACGTATCCCGCCGCCATCACCGCCGCGGAGAGGAGCTCGGCGATGCCCGACGCCCCGGGGGTCGGCGCGAAGTAGAGCAGGAAGGTGATGAGCGTCTGCAGGAGCAGCACGTCGACGAAGTTGGCCTCGACGCCGATGGCCCGGAGCGCCACATACCCCGCCAGGAGCTTGTTGGCGTGGGAGGGCGCCGAGAGGAGCGTGGCCCAGGCGAGCGAGAGCCAGCCGCGCGGCGTGTTGAACTTGACCAGGCTGCCGTGCGCCTGGTCGATCCCGGCGCGGAGCCGCTCGAGCCGGTCGGCCACCTTCTGGTGGCGTCGCCCCGCCCAGCGGGTCAGGCGATGGATGACATCGCGGGCAAAGCCCGGGAAGACCATCACCGCCACCATCAGGAGCCCGAGGCCGGCGAAGATGCCGAGGCTGCCGAGGAAGAGGTCGTAGAGCGAGAGCCCCAGCACGTCGCCCCGCTGGCCCAGCGCCTTGCCGGCGCCGAGCAGGATGGCGAGCGGTCCCGCGATGGCGAAGAACGCCACCGTGGCGACGAAGGTCATCAGCGTCGAGGTCATCGCCACCGGGACCGGGACCCCGCTGCGCCTCATCGTGTAGATCATCATCGGCCCCGCGCCCGACTGCACCGGCGTCAGGTACGCGGCCCACGCGCTCATCCCGCCGGCCAGGATCATCCCGCCGAGCGGCGGTTCGGGATGCACCTGGCGGGTCACGACCCAGAGCCGGAGGCCCCCGCCGATCCAGTCCATCGACGCCAGCCCGAGCCCCGCCAGCACCCAGATCCAGTGCACCTGCCCCACCGACGCGAGGAAGGCGGGCAGGTTGTTGCCGTAGAGGAGCACCGCGCCGAATCCCACGAGTGAGATCACGGCGAACAGCTCGAATCCCCGGCGCAGCAGGGTGGGTGAGAGGGACTTGGCCATGGAGCGGGAAACGTATCGGTGAGCGGGTCGCGAGTCGAGGGTCGCGAGTCCGCGAGGATGCGCGGCACCGGCCGGCCGATCGATCCCGACCACGCGGACGTGATCGAGGCAGGCGCACCGGGCCCGCGACCCGTGACTCCCGACCCACGACCCCGCTATCCTTCCCCTCGATGCACCGCTCCGCCATCCGCATCGTCAACGCCCGCCAGCACAACCTGCGCGGCATCACCGTGGACCTTCCCGCCCGCGCCCTCATCGCGGTCACCGGGCCGTCGGGATCGGGGAAGAGTTCGCTCGCCTTCGACACGCTCTACGCCGAGGGACAGCGGCGCTACATCGAGTCGCTGTCGACCTACGCCAAGCAGTTCCTCGACCGGATGCCCAAGCCGCTGGTCGACCGGATCGAGGGGATCGCGCCGGCGGTGGCCATCGAGCAGCGGAACCCCACCACGTCGAGCCGGTCCACCGTCGGCACCGCCACGGAGATCTACGACCACCTCCGCCTCCTCTGGGCCCGGGTCGGCATCCAGATCTGTCGCAACTGCGGCGGCCGGGTGCGCCGGGACGACCCCGAAGTGGCCACCGACCGCGTGCTGGCCAGCGCATCCGGGCGCCTGCAGGTAGCGTTCCCGCTCCCGGCCTCCGCCCGGAGCGACCATCTCCTGGCCATCGACAACCTCCGGGCCCTGGGCTTCGTGCGCCTGCTGGTGGACCTGGTACCGCAGCACCTCGATGAACTCCCGGCCGGCCTTGACCTGACGCGGGCCGGCGAGGTGCTGGTCATCGTCGACCGCCTGGCGGCGGAACCCGCGTCCCGCGGCCGCATCGTCGACGCGATCGCCACGGCGTTCGCCGAAGGGGAGGGCGTGGCGCTGGCGCTCACCGAGGGCTCCTCGGGGCCGGGACGCCTCCGCTTCACCGAGTTCCCCTCGTGCAGCCAGTGTGACACCCCGGCCGCCACGCTCACGCCGGCGCTCTTCTCCTTCAACAACCCCCGCGGTGCCTGCGCCGGCTGCAAGGGATTCGGCGCGGTCCTGGAATACGACGAGTCGCTGGTCATTCCCGACCGCGGGCGCTCGATCAGCGAAGGCGCCATCGATCCGTGGACCAAGCCGCGCTACGAGACCCGTCGCAAGCTCCTGCTCGACGCCGCCCGGAAGCTCGGCGCACCCACCGACGTGCCGTGGCAGAAGCTCAGGAAGACCGTCCAGCGCGAGCTCCTCTACGGCAAGGTCGGCCGCTACACCGGCATCTTCCCGTTCCTCAAGGGGCTCGAGGAGAAGCGCTACAAGCAGTACATCCGCGTCTTCCTCCGGCAGTACCAGCTCGCCAAGACCTGCCCGACCTGCGGCGGCTCGCGCCTCAACGCCGACGCGCTGGCGGTGCAGGTGGCCGGCGAGACGATCGCGACCGCGGCGTCGTGGCCGGTGGACCGGCTGGCCGGCTGGGTCGAGGGGCTGCAGCTCGGCGAGTTCGAGCAGCAGATCGCCCAGCTGATCGTGGCCCAGCTCCGCTCCCGCGTCTCCTTCCTTCGCGACGTGGGGCTCGGCTACCTCACCCTCGACCGCCAGACCCGCACCCTCTCCGGCGGCGAGGCGCAGCGCATCTCCCTCTCCAACGCGCTGGGATCCGAGCTCGTCGACACGCTGTACGTGCTCGACGAACCGTCGATCGGCCTCCATCCCTGCGACATCGACCGCCTCCTCGGCCTCCTCGACCGGCTCCGCGATCTCGGCAACACGGTGGTGGTGGTGGAGCACGACCTGGCAGCCATCGCCAAGGCCGACTGGATGGTCGAGCTCGGGCCCGGCGCCGGCGAACTCGGCGGACAGATGGTGTACGCCGGCCCGGTCGCCGGCGCCGGGGACTCGCTCACCGGGCAGTACCTCTCCGGCCGGAAGCGGATCGCCGTGCCGAGCGTCAGGCGGAAGGCCGGCCCGGCGTGGCTCCGGATCCGCGGCGCCACGCTCCACAACCTCCAGGGCGCCGACGTCGACATCCCACTCGGCGCGCTCACGGTGGTCACCGGCGTTTCGGGCTCAGGCAAGAGCTCGCTGGTGCACGACGTCCTCTATCGGCGGCTGGAGGAGCGGCTCCACGGCGAGCACTCCGCCAAGTCCCACCTCGGCGAGGCGGTGGGCGACATCTCCGGCCTCACCGGCGCCGAGCTGGTCGAGGACGTGCTGCTCGTCGACCAGTCGCCGATCGGGCGCTCACCGCGTTCCAACCCGATCACGTATGTCCGGGGATTCGACGACATCCGCGAGCTCTTCGCCGCGCAGCCCCTGGCCCGCCAGCGGAGGTACACCGCCGGCACCTTCTCGTTCAACACGCCGGGGGGACGGTGCGAGGCGTGTGAAGGGGCCGGGCACGTCCAGGTCGAGATGGTCTTCCTGGCCGACGTCTTCGTGCCGTGCGAGGTCTGCGGGGGATCCCGCTTCAAGCGCGATGTGCTGGAGGTCAGGATCAAGGGGAGTTCGATCGCCGACGTGCTGCAGTGGACCGTGACCGAGGCCACCCAGCGCTTCCGCCACCAGGCCAGGCTCGGCGCGGCCCTGCATCAGCTCGAGCAGGTGGGCCTGGGCTACCTGCGGCTGGGCCAGCCCGCCACCACGCTCTCCGGCGGCGAGGCGCAGCGCATCAAGCTGGCCTCCGAGCTAAGTCGCCGCTCCACGGGGCGCACGCTGTACATCC
>DASYXP010000224.1:0-4501 GCA_035934835.1 Gemmatimonadales bacterium
CCGTGGTACGCCTGGTAGAGGCTCGGCCGGAGCAAGTCGTTCATCGCCGCGTCGACGACCACGAAGTCCCGCCCCCCGGAATGCTTCCGGTAGAGCACCTCGGTGAGGAGGACACCGGCCGGCCCCACGAGGTAGCGGCCCGGCTCGAGGTAGAGCGTGAGACCGAGGGGCCCGAGGAAGGGGCGCAGCGTCTCCGCGAAGCGCGCCACGTCGATCCCCGGCTCGGCGCCGTAGCGGATGCCGAGCCCGCCGCCGATGTCGATCGCGTCGAGGGTGGTCACACCCGCCCGGCGGGCCTTTTCCACCAGCGCCACCAGCTTGCTCAGCCCCTCCGCATAGGGCGCGGGCTCCCGCAGCTGCGAGCCGATGTGCATCGCGAGGCAGGTGAGCCGGAGGTACGGCGAGCGCCGGATCCGGTCGATGGCCCCCGCCACCTGGTCCACCGGCAGGCCGAACTTGATCCCGCCCTGCCCCGTCGAGATGTACGGATGGGTCTCGGTGGTCACGTCGGGGTTGACCCGGAGCCCCACCGACACGAAGCCGCCGATCGCCTCGGACACCTCGGCCAACCGGTCGAGCTCCTGAAGCGACTCGATGTTGATGTGCCCGACCCCGGTCTCGGCGGCGGCACGGAGCTCCGCGGCGGTCTTGCCGACGCCGCTGAAGACGATGTCGTCGGAGCTGAATCCGGCGGCCCGGGCCCGGGCGAGCTCGCCCCCCGACACCAGGTCGGCGCCGGCGCCGAGCTCGCGGAGCACCCGGAGCACCGCCAGGTTGCTGTTGGCCTTGACCGCAAAGCAGATCCGGTGCGGTACGCCCTCGAGCGCCCGGTCGAGCGCGCGGTACCGCCGGCCGATGACCCCCGCGTCGTAGACGTAGACCGGCGTCCCCACCTGCCGCGCGATCTCCGCCAGCGACACGCCGTCCGCCTCCAGCACGCCGTGCCGGCGGGCGAGCCCCGCCTCCTCGAGCACGGGACCCAGGTCGATGGGTCCGGAGGGCATCGGCGCGGCGTCGGCCATCAATACGCCTTGGCCCAGACCGCTTCGGCGGTCGCGGCCCCGCCGCACCAGATGCAGGTGGCGGGCGCCTCCGGCGAGCGGAACTCGACATCGGGGAGGACGCGGATCGTGGCCTTCGTCTCCGCCTTGATCTCCGCCTCGCACTTGGCGTCGCCGCACCACCCGGCGTAGACGAACCCGCCGCCCCCCTCCCCCGACATCTTCTCCAGCAGCTGGGCCTTGGTGGCGCCGCGGACGCTGCTGGCCTCGCGCCGGGCGCGGGCCGCCTCGAAGAGGTCCTTCTGCATCCGCAGGATCTCGTCGTGCAGCCGCGCGGGGGCGCCGTCGAAGGGCACCGGCTCCTTGGTGCCGCCGGTGCGGCGGGCGAGCATCGCGTGCCCCGCGGCCACGTCCCGGGGGCCGATCTCCAGCCGGAAGGGGACGCCGCGCGCCTCCCACTCGTAGTACTTGGCGCCCGGCTTCATCCCCTCCCGGGCGTCCACATGGGTGCGGATCCCCGCGCCCCGGAGCGCCTGGCGCCAGCGGTCCGCGGCCTCGAGCACGCTTGCCCGCTCCAGGTCGGTCTTGTAGATCGGCACGATCACCGCCTGGTACTGCGCCAGGAGCGGCGGGCAGACGAGGCCCCGGTCGTCGCCGTGGGTCATGATGAGGCCGCCGATCAGCCGGGTCGACACGCCCCACGACGTGCTCCAGACGTGGTCGATCCCGCCGCTCGCGGTCTGGAAGGTCACGTCGAATGCCCGGGCGAAGTTCTGCCCGAGGTTGTGGCTCGTTCCCGCCTGCAGCGCCTTGTTGTCCTGCATCAGCGCTTCGCAGGCGTAGGTCCGGAGCGCGCCGGCAAAGCGCTCGCTGTCCGACTTGAGGCCGGTGAGCACCGGCATCGCCATCCACCCCTCCATGAACGTCCGGTAGACGCCGAGCATCTGCCGGGTCTCGGCCTCGGCCTCGGCCTCGGTGGCGTGTGCGGTGTGGCCTTCCTGCCAGAGGAACTCCGTGGTCCGGAGGAAGAGCCGGGTGCGCATCTCCCAGCGGACCACGTTGGCCCACTGGTTGATCAGGATCGGCAGGTCCCGGTAACTCTGGATCCACTTGGCGTACATGGCATAGATGATCGTCTCGGAGGTGGGCCGCACCACCAGCGGCTCCTCGAGCTCCTTGCCGCCGCCGATCGTCACCACCGCGGTCTCGGGCGCGAACCCCTCGACGTGTTCCGCCTCCTTCGACAGGAAGCTCTGCGGGATGAAGAGCGGGAAGTACGCGTTCTGGTGGCCGGTGTCCTTGAACATCTGGTCCAGCGCGCGCTGCATCTGCTCCCAGATGGCGTAGCCGTTGGGGCGGATGACCATGCAGCCGCGCACCGGGCTGTAGTCGGCCAGCTCGGCGCGGGCGATGAGCTCGTTGTACCAGGCGCTGAAGTCCTGGGTGCGGGTCGTCAGGGACTTGTCGTCGGCCATGTCGGGAGTCTTGAGTCGTGAGTCGAGGGTCGTGGGTCAAATGACCTGCGACCTGCCTGTCACATCGTTCGGTCGCCGCCGGCGAGCCGCTTCTGGAGCTCCACGGCCACCTCGCCCCGCCCGACCGGCATCTGGCCCTTGGCGCGGAGGTCCTTGAGGACCACCTGGTCCTTGTCGCGGTCGTCCGGGCCGATGACGACCGCGAAGCGCGCATTCCGGGCGTCCGCCAGCTTGAGCTGCTTTCCCACCGCCTGGACGCCGAGGGCGTATTCGACCCGGATCCCGGCATCGCGGAGTTCGTGGGCGAGCTGGAGCACCGCGGGCACGTCGCCCTCGGTCACCGCGGCGAGGAACACGTCGATCGAAGGCGCGTGTGCCGGGACCAGCGCCTTGTCCTTGAGGAGCTCCCCCAGGACCACGTCGCCCATCCCGAAGCCGACCGCGCCGAGTTCCACGCCGCCGATCGCGCCGGTGAGGGCGTCGTACCGCCCGCCGCCGCAGATGGCGCGGAGGGTGCGCCCCGCGTCGAAGAGCTCGAACACGGTGCCGGTGTAGTACGCCAGGCCGCGGACGATGGTCGGGTCGAAGTCGATCCAGTCGCCGAGCCCGATGTCGTCGAGCGCATCGAGGACGGCGCCGAACCGCGAGAGCGTGTCGCCGCGCGCGACGAGCTCCTCGCGCAGCTCCGCGCGGGCTGCCGGGTCGCCCAGACGGCGCACGACCTGCGCCGCCGCCGCGGGTGCCACGCTTTCGAGCATCGCCCGCGCCTGCTCGTGGCCCTTCTCCAGGCGGTCGATGGCCTGGAGCGCCACGCCGAGCCCGGTGTCGGGCACGCCGGCCTGCCGCAGCCAGTCGGTGATGAGCACCCGATCCGAGATCCGCACGCGCACGTCCCGCGCGGTGAGCCCGAAGGCCCGCATCACGTCGACCGCGAGCGCGATGATCTCGGCGTCGGCGAGCGGCGTCGATTCGCCGATCAGGTCGCAGTTGAGCTGGAAGTGCTCCCGCAGCCGGCCCCGCTGCTGTCGCTCGTAACGGAAGAGCTGGGGGATCGAGAACCAGCGGATCGGCTTCTTGAGCCCATTGGCGCGGGCCGCCACCATCCGGGCCAGCGATGGCGTCATCTCCGGCCGGAGCGCCACCCGCCGGTCGCCCTTGTCGGTGAATTCGTAGAGCTGACCGACGATCTCCTCGCCGCTCTTCTGCGTGTAGAGGTCCAGCGATTCCAGCGGGGGGGCGTCGTACTCCTCGAACCCGTAGCGCGCCGCCACCCGGCGCCAGGTCTCGAAGATGTGGGCCCGAAGGGCGAAATCCTCAGGATAGAAGTCCCGGAATCCCGGCAGGGCCGTGGTGGGCATACGCAAAGGTAATCCGGGCGGGCACTTGGCTCTACCCCGCCCCGGTCACCCGTCGGCGTCCATCCCGAGCTCGAGCATCACGTCGCCGACGGTGTGGAAGCTCCCGGTCACGAGCACCGTCCCGGCGCCCGCCTCAGCCTCGCGGACCGCCCGGCGAAAGTCCTCGTCGAGGTGCCAGGTGGCCCGCGCCGGCGGCCGGGCCGGATCGGCCAGCCATCGCTCCAGCCATTCGAGCGTCCAGCGCCGCTGGTCCGCGGTCGGGGCGATCGTGAGCCACCCCCGGTCCACCGCCCGATCGAGCTCCACGAGCATCTCGGGCCACTCCTTGTCCCCCAGGATCGACACCACCGCGTGGATCGGTCGCGGCAGGCGCTCCTCCTCGAGTGCCTGCACCAGCGCCCGCATCCCGTCGGGATTGTGGGCCACGTCGAAGAGCCACTTCCCCCGCCGGTCGAACCGCCCCGGCAGCCGTGCTGCCGCGAATCCCGCCGCCACCGCGTCCCGGTCCGGGCGCAGGTCCGCCGGGAGCGCCTCGAGCACCCGCCGGGCCACCGCGGCGTTCCGGCGCTGGTGCCCCCCAGCCAGGCCCAGGGCACCAGCCCACCGGTCCCCCGGCGGCACCGGCACCGGCACGCCGCCCCGGGCCGCCGCCTCCCGCCGGAGGACC
>DASYXP010000008.1:0-11993 GCA_035934835.1 Gemmatimonadales bacterium
GTGAACCTCATCGCAGTCGCCACGATCCTCTCGGGCGCCACCAACCTCGCGCTGGCGTTCTCCTTCTTCTATGCCTGGCAGACGATCCTGCGCCGCCGGTATGTGGCCCTGCTCGCGGTCGCGGCCATGTTCGGCGTGGCAGAGCTCCTGCTGCAGCTGCCCCAGCACCTGGCGCAGGGCCGGGGGGCGGCCGCCGCGTACATCGCCGCCGCCGCGGCCGGGAGCTTCGGCACCGTGGCGTGGGTGGGCGGGTGCTACGACTTCGTCCGGCGGCGGATCCCGTGGCCGGCGCTGGGCGTCGCGTTCACGGCGCTCCTGGCCTGGAGCATCGTCGGCCCCCGGGTGGCGGGCGACTTCTCGATGCGGGAGTCGCCGGATTCGCTCATCAAGGGCGCGCTCGGGATCTGGATCGCGATGACGTTCTGGCGGGGGCCGGCCATCGGCGTCCGGGGCGTGCTGACGGCGCTCTTCGCGCTGCAGGGACTCCACCAGCTCGACTACCCGTTCCTCGCGGACAAGGCCTGGGGCGTCATCGCCGGGCTCGCGGTCTCCGATTTCCTGGGGATCACCATCTCCGTCTTCCTGCTGATCGTGGTCATCGAGGAGGCGCGCCGCGAGACGCTCGCCGCCAATGAATCGCTCCGCCGCGCCGAGGCGATGGCCGAGATGGGCGAGCTGGTGGGCGGCGTGGCGCACGAGGTGCGGAACCCGCTGATGGCCATCTCGTCGGGGCTGCAGACCCTCGCGGTGGCCGAGCCCGAGGCCGCGGCGCGCCGCGCCGAGATCTTCGACGACCTGAAGTCCGCCGTGACCCGGCTGACCACGCTCACGCGGGACCTGCTGGTGTACGGCAAGCCGACCGACCCCGACCTCCAGCCCGATGACGCCGCGGCGGTGGTCCGGAGCGCCGCGGGCGCCTGCGCCCCGCTCGCCAGCGCGGCCGGGGTCCGCATCGCGGTCGACGCCGGCGACGCGGTGCCGTCGGCGGTCATGGATCGGGGCCGCCTGGTCCAGGTCTTCGTGAACCTGATCACCAATGCGGTGCAGCACTCCCCCGCTGGCTCGGAGGTCCGCGTCACGGTCCGCCAGCAGGGCGGCGGCAGGCGGGTCGAGTGCGAGGTCGCCGACTCAGGACCCGGGTTCCCGAACGACCTGCTGCCCCACCTGTTCCACCCGTTCGCCAGTCGTCGACCTGGCGGCACCGGGCTGGGACTCGCCATCGTGCGCCGGCTGGTCGAGCAGCAGCATGGCAAGGTCGCGGCCCAGAACCGACCCGCCGGCGGGGCCTTCGTCCGCGTGACGCTCCCCGCCACCGGGCGCCAGGCCACCGCACGATCCGGGCGCTGACCATCCCGACGATGAGGACGCATCCGTGAAGATGACACGCCGCGACATCCTGAAGGCCGGCGCGACGCTGTCGGCCGCCGCGATCACGCTCCCCGTGCGACCGGTGGACCTCCGGGAGCCGGGATCGGATGACGCTGCGCCCGCGGCGCGCGAACGCCTCCTCCTCGACACCGGCTGGCGCTTCCACCTGGGCCATGCGGACGACCCGACCCGCGACTTCGGCTACGGCACCGGCGACCTCTTCGCCAAGGCGGGGGAGTTCTTCGGCCCCTCCGCCACGGATTTCGACGACGGCGCGTGGTCGCGCGTGGACCTCCCGCACGACTGGGCGGTGGACCTCCCCTTCATCAACGACCCCGACGAGGTGGGACACGGCTCGAAGCCGCTGGGCCGGAAGTATCCCGACACCAGCATCGGCTGGTACCGGCGGACCTTCGACATCCCCGCCACCGACTCCGGGAGGCGGATCTCGCTCGAGTTCGACGGGGTCTTCCGCGACTGCACCGCGGCGCTCAACGGCCACTACCTTGGCCGGAACCTGAGCGGCTACGCGCCGTTCCGGTACGACGTCACCGACCTCGTGGATTACGGCGGGAAGAACATCCTCGTCCTCCGCGTCGACGCCACCGAGCACGAAGGGTGGTTCTACGAGGGCGCGGGCATCTACCGCCACGTGTGGCTGGTCAGGACCGACGCGCTCCACGTGCCCCAGTGGGGCGCCGTGGTGACGAGCGAAGTGGGCAAGGCGGGGGCGACGCTGACCGTCCGCACCGAGGTGACCAACGACGCCGAGTCCGCGGCCAGCGTGCGGGTGCGGTCCACGGTGCTCGGCCCCGACGGGAAGCGGATCGCAACGGCGACCGGGACCGCGATGCGGGTCGAGGCCGGAGCGACACGGGAGGCGACACAGACCCTCCACGTCGCCGCGCCGAGGCCCTGGTCGCTGGAGACGCCGGTGCTCTACCGCATGGTGACGGAGACGCTCGCCGGCACGCGCGTCACCGACCGGACGGAGACCTCCTTCGGCATCCGCACGATGCGCTTCGACCCGGACCACGGCTTCTTCCTCAACGGCACGCGGGTGGAGCTCAAGGGGACGTGCAACCACCAGGACCACGCCGGCGTCGGGTCGGCGCTGCCCGACCGGCTCCAGGAGTACCGGATCGCGAAGCTCAAGGAGATGGGATCGAACGCCTACCGCACCTCGCACAACCCGCCGACGCCCGAGCTCCTCGACGCCTGCGACCGGCTCGGCATGCTGGTGCTCGACGAGACGAGGATGTTCTCCCCCGAGCCTGAGGGCCTGGGCCAGCTCGAGCGGATGATCCGGCGCGACCGGAACCATCCGTGCGTCTTCGCGTGGTCCATCGCCAACGAGGAGTGGGCGGTCCAGGGGAACGACCGGGGGACGCGGATCGCCACCACGGTGCGGGACCTGGCCCACCGGCTCGACCACACGCGGCCGGTCACCGCGGCGATGGACGGCGGGTGGGGCAAGGGGACGTCGCTCGCGCTCGACGTGCAGGGATTCAACTACCAGCGCGCCAGCATCGACGACTTCCACCGCCGCTTCCCGCGGACGCCGTCGATGGGGAGCGAGGTGGCCAGCGCCTTCGCCACGCGCGGCGTCTACGTGACCGACAAGGAGCGGGGCTACATCAGCGCCTACGACGTGAACCGCCCCTCGTACGGCGCCACGGCGGAGGAATGGTGGAGCTACTTCGCTGCGCGGGAGTTCCTGGCGGGAGGCTTCGTCTGGACCGGGTTCGACTACCGCGGGGAGCCGAGCCCGTATGCGTGGCCCTGCATCAGCTCGCATTTCGGGATCCTCGACACCTGCGGCTTCCCCAAGGACACCTTCTGGTACTACCAGGCGTGGTGGAGCGGGCACCCGGTGCTGCACCTCTTCCCGCACTGGGACTGGGCCGGACAGGAAGGGAAGGAGATCGAGGTCTGGTGCCACTCGAACCTTGACCAGGTCGAGCTCTTCGTGAACGGCGCCAGCGCCGGCACCCGTGATGTGCCGCGCCAGGGCCACGTGAGCTGGAAGGTGCCGTACGCTGCCGGGGCGATCGAGGCGCGGGGGATGCAGGGCGGCAAGGTCGTCCTCACCGACCGGCGGGAGACCACCGGCCCGGCCGCAAGCCTCCGCCTCGTGGCGTGGCGGACGCCGCTCGCCGCCGACGGCGAGGACACCACGGTGCTCCGCGCCGAAGTGGTGGACTCCGGGGGACGGGTGGTGCCGACCGCGGATGCGACCGTGACCTTCGCCGTGTCGGGAACGGGACGGCTCATCGGCGTCGGCAACGGCGACCCGTCGAGCCACGAATCGGACCGGGGGCCGACGCGTCAGGCATTCAACGGCCTCTGCTGCGCCATCGTCCAGGCGAGCAAGGCCTCGGGCGAGATCCTCGTCAACGCCACGGCGCCGGGGCTGGGCGCCGCGGCGACGATCATCTCGACGACACCGGCGACGCCCCGGCCGGCGGCGCCATGATCGGGCGATGGGGATGCCGAGCGATCCTTGCCACCGGCCTCCTGGCCGCCTGCGGGCGCAGGGGACCATCCACGGCAGAGCTGGCCCGGGTCGAATCGGTCTGGCAGGTGGCCGCCGACTCCGCCACCCGCGCGCTCTGCGCCGACAGCCTGGCCCACGGCCGCAGCCGGTGCACCACGGTCCACGGCACGGACACCCTCTTCGTCTGGGGCGACTCCGCCCACCGCGCTGCCGGGTTCATCCGCATCCACCCGGTCGGACGCCCCGCGCAGGACAGCGCCGTCGCCGCGCTCCGCGACCGGCTCACGACCTCCCTCGGCGCCGGCGTCCAGTGCACCGTGCAGATACACGGTTGGTCGGTCGGCCCCGCCTCCGCGATGGTCGTCAAGCGCCCCGACGGCGGCGTAGTGCTCGTCCTCGGCACCCACCAGCAGGCCGCGATCGTGTGCCCGGGGCTCGGGAGCGAGTCAGCGGGGCAGTGAACAGACGCTCGGACGCACAGACGCTCAGGTGCTCAGGTACGAGCGAAGGCACGTGGTTCGACGCGCTTGAAATCAGGTGTGGCGTCGGCCGGCGCCTCTGAGCGTCCGACCGTCTGAGCGTCCGAGCGTCTGAGCGTCCGAGCGTCTGAGCGTCTGAGCGTCTGTTCCCTATTGTACCACCAGCACGTTGTTCCCCCGGTCGGTGTCGGGGAGCGTGCTCCCCGGGTCGATCTCCGCCTTCACCACCCGCTTCCCGCGCGCCACCCGGTACACATATCGTGGCCCCAGGTTCCACATCTCGACCGGGAGGGTGTCCGTCTCGGTCGAGCCGTCGGCGTAGCTGAGCTTGAGGTACACCGGCAGCTGCATCGTGCCCTTGTTCTCGAGCGTCACGGACGCGCCCGAATCGGCGTTCGAGATCGCGGTGACGGCCTGGTCGGGGCGGGCCACGGTGTAGATCCAGTCGTTCCAGAACCAGCCAAGCTCGCGGCCGCTCTCGTCGCGCATCAGGCGGTAGAAGTCCGCCGGGGTGGGGTGCTTGAATTCCCACGTCCTCAGGTAGTCGCGGAAGGCGGCGTCGAAGCGCGCCTTGCCGAGCACCTGGTAGCGGAGGGTCTGCATCATCAGGGCCGGCTTCTGGTAGCCGGTCCAGAAGAGGTCGTGGCTTTCCACCGGGTTGGTGATGAGCGGCTGTTCCGACCCCTCGATGGCGTGGAGCGGGTAGAGGTGGAGCGGGTGGACCTCGATCGAGTCGCCGTACGCGGTGCCTGCGAAGTAGCTTGCCGCGTTGCCCAGGTCGATGAAGGTGTTGAACCCCTCGTCCATCCACGGATAGAGCCGTTCATTGCTGCCGATGAGCATCGGGGTCCACTGGTGGCCCAGTTCGTGGGCCACGGTCCACGCGAGGTCGAGCCGGTCGGGGCCCGACGGGTCGAACGTCATCATCGGGTACTCCATCCCCTCGATGGGTCCCTCGATGGCCGAGGCGTGGGGATACGGGTACCGGAGCCACTGTTCGCTGTAGTACTTGATGGCGTGGCGGGCCATCGTGTTCGCCTCGGTCCAGAGCGATGCGCCGGGCCGGTAGTAGGTATGGATCAGGATCCCGTCGTAGCCGCTCGCATCCCAGCGCCAGTTGGGGGCCGCGGCGATGGCAAAGTCCCGCACCGAGTCGGCGGCGTAGCGCCAGGTCATCGTGCCGGAGCTCCGGGGCCGGGTCATCCGCGTGCCGGCCTCCTTGGCGGAGATGATCGCGATGGCTGTGTCGCTCACGCGGGCGCGGGCCAGGCGGGCACGCTCGGTGGCGGTCAGGGTCTCGAGCGGATTGAGGAGGCGCCCGGTGGCGGAGACCACGTAGCGCGCCGGGAGGGTCACATTGACCTTGAAGCTCCCGTATTCGAGGTAGAACTCCCCCGCCCCGATGTACGGCTCGTGGTTCCACCCCTTCACGTCGTCATACACGCACATCCGCGGGTACCACTGGCCCAGTTCGTAGAGCGGGCCATCGTGTCCCATCCGGCCCGCGCCGTACGGCGGCACCTTGAAGCGCCACGTGATGGCGATCGTGGCGATGGCCCCCGGCGCCAGCGGGTGCGCCAGGTCGAGCCGCATCGTGGTGCCGTAGGGCGTGTGGGCGGCGGCGGCGCCGTTCACCCGCACCGACTCGAGCGAGTCTCCGCCGTCGAAGCCCTGGCAGGAGAAGTCGAACGTCGCGTCCTGGAAGACGAGCGGCGGCTGGTGCAGCCGATTGGTGATGCTGTTGGGAGCGCAGATGTTCTGCTCCACCTGCATCCAGAGGTAGGGGAGCGCGTCGGGGGAGTTGTTGTGGTAGGTGATCGTCTCCGAACCCGTCACCAGGTCGGTGGCGGGATCGAGCGTGACGTCGATCCGGTAGTCGGCGCGCTGCTGCCAGTAGCGGGGGCCCGGGCGGCCCGCCGCGGTGCGGACATCGGAGGCGGGGACCATCCCGGCCGTGGCCTGGAGCGCGGGCGGGGTGGATTGGGCGGCGAGGGCGACCGCACCGAGCGATGCCGCGAGCGCGGCACCGATGAGCGTGTGGCGGATCTTCATCACGGCCTCCACAATTGTCGGCTGGGGATGCCTCCATTATACGCCGCCCCTCGCGGCTTTGCCCGGCGGACAGTACTTTCTGTGCCGTGCCGACCCAGGTCTCCACCCAGCATTCCCTCGATCGCCTGTGGACCCGCCTGATGGCGGTGAGGCGGGTCGTGCTCGACGTGGCGGGACAGGCGGATGGGGCGGATAAGGCGGGCGGGCAGGCGGAGGGGACGGTCGAGTGGGTCAACGGGCGGCCGCACGAGGTCACTTGGCGCGAGCATGGCAGTTGGACTGAGGGGCCGCTTGCGGGCACCCGCTTCTCCTCGGCTTATGCCTGGCATCGGCGGCCGGACGGGATCTTGTCCATCTCGCACACCCGATTCGGCGTCGACCGGCCGGTGGCGCTGGTCGACCTCGTCGAGACCGGCCCCGGCGCCTGGCGCTCGGCCGCGCCCCACCTCTGCGCCGAAGATCAGTACGCCGCCGAGCTGGCGCTCGAGGAGCGCGTCATCGTGGTCACCTGGACGGTGACGGGCCCCACCACGGACTACGTCCTCCGCGCGCGCTATCTCCCTGCCTGACGTCGTCGTGACCATCCCCCCATTCGAGACCACATTCGAGGTGACCCCGGCGGACATCGACGAGCGGGACCACGTGAACAACGTGGTCTACGTCCGGTGGGTCAACGACGTCGCCACGATGCACTGGCGTGCCGGCGCCACCCCGGCGCAGCAGGCGGACCTGGCGTGGGTGCTCCTGCGGCACGAGATCGACTACAAGGACGCGGCACTCCCCGGCGACCGGATCCGTGCCCGGACCTGGGTGGGCCACGCCGAGGGGCTCAAGTTCGAGCGCTTCGTGGAGCTGACGCGCGAAGCGGATGGGAAGGTGCTGGCGCACTCCCGGACGACGTGGATCCCGGTGGACGCGCGCACCGGCCGGCCCCGACGCGTGCCAGCGGAGGTGCGGGAACGGTTCTCGGTGGGGTAGCTATCAGCTATCAGCTATCAGCTATCAGCTATCAGCTATCAGCTATCAGCATTGCGAAGGTCGCGGATGCTGTGGTGCAGTCAAGGACCGGCAGGTTTCGGATTCCCCACTTTCGCTGATAGCTGATAGCCGATAGCTGATAGCTTTCTCCCATGCCTTCCCCCCACTCATCCGACACCCGCAAGCTCGCCGTCCTGATGACGGTGGCGTTCGTAGACATGGTGGGGTTGGTGATGATCGTCCCCCTCCTCCCCTTCTACGCCACCGACTTCGGCGCCAACGCCACGATGGTGGGGATCCTGATCTCGGCGTTCTCGGTGGCGCAGCTGGTCTCCGCGCCGCTCTGGGGCCGGCTGAGCGACACCCGCGGCCGGCGGCCGGCGATCATCACCGGGCTCCTCGTCTCGTCGGGCGCGTACGTCATCTTCGGGCTCGCCGGCTCGATCGTGATGCTGCTCCTCTCCCGCCTCATCCAGGGCACCGGCGGCGGCACGATCGGCGTGGTCCAGGCCTACGTGGCCGATGCCAGCGCGCCGGAGGACCGCGCCAAGGCGCTCGGCTGGCTCTCGGCCGTCACCAGCCTCGGCGCCGTGGTCGGACCGGCGCTCGGCTCCGTCCTCTCCGACCTCTGGGGCCGCCACGCCCCCGGCTTCGTCTCGGCCGGCCTCTGCGCCCTGGTGGCGCTCTTTGCCCGGGGCTACCTCGAAGAGCCGTCACAGGAGCACCGCACCGGCCACCAGCCGGCCATCCCGCGCAGCAGCCGCACGGCGCTCGTCGGCGTCCTCCGCCACGATGACGCCACCAGCAGGCTCATCTGGATCTACACGATCGCGATCGGCGCATTCTACGGCACGGTGCAGATCATCCCGCTCCTGATGGCGGCCCGCTTCCACGTGACCGAGCGCAACATCGGGTATTTCGTGATGTACCTGGGCGGCATGGGCGTCGTGGCACGGGCCGGGATCCTCGGGTGGATGGTCGACCGGTTCCGCGAGGCCCGCCTTTCCCAATTCGGCCTCGTGCTCCTCGGCGCCGGCCTGATGACCGCGGCGGCGGCACGCACCTACCCGGTGCTCTTCCTCTCGATGACGCTGATGCCCCTCGGCACCGCGTTCCTCTTCCCCTGCATCACCGGACTCCTGTCCCGGGTGGTGGCGAGCCACGAACGCGGACTCTACCTCGGCGTGCAACAGACGTTCGGCGGCATCTCCCGGGTGGCGTTCCCCGTCGGCGCCGGGCTCCTCATCGACCGGTGGGGGACGGGAATGCCGTTCTGGATCTCGGGCGCGCTGGTGCTCCTGGCCCTCGGCCTCACCGGCCGACTCGGCGCGCTGGTGACACCACGGGTCGCGCCGGCCTGACCCGCCGGGGCCATCCGATGCAACCAAATGGCCGCCTGGAGCGTACGTTGGAGGTACCTTCCACCCCATCACCACCGCTGCTCCGACACTCCGGCTGGGCGCCGTGCGCCCATCCCCAACACCCTCTGGAGGACTGATGCGTCCTGTCCGTACGCTGTCCGCGCTCCTCGCGGCCGCCCTCATTGCCGCACCCGCCGTGGCCCAGCGCCCCGAACGCGGGGCCCGGCCTGGGCCCGCCACCGCCGATACCAGCAAGCCCGCCAACTCCACGACGCCGCAGGAGGATTCCTCGGCCACGGAGCACAGCATCACCATCGGCGGGAAGCCGGTGCCCTACCGCGCCCTCGCGGCCACGATGCTCCTCAAGAACGACTCGGGCCAGGCCATCGGCTCGATGTACTTCACCGCCTACACCCGGACCGACACCCGTGACCTGAGCCACCGGCCGGTCACGTTCATCTACAACGGCGGCCCCGGCTCCTCGACCGTCTGGCTGCAGATGGGCGCGTTCGGCCCGCGGAAGGTGGTCACCTCCGACGCCTCGCCCACTCCGCCGGCCCCGTACACGCTGGTGGACAATGCCAACTCGCTCCTCGACGTGTCGGACCTCGTGTTCATCGATCCGATCGGCACCGGCTTCAGCAAGCTCGTCGGCAAGGGGACGGGGAAGGACTTCTGGGGCGTGGACGAGGACGCCGCCTCGATCGAGCAATTCATCAGCAATTACGTGTCCCGCTACGGCCGCTGGAACTCGCCCAAGTACCTTCTCGGCGAGAGCTACGGCACCACCCGCTCGGCGGTGCTCGTCAACCGGCTGCAGGAACGCGACGGGATGGACTTCAACGGAGTGGTCCTGATCTCCTCGGTGCTCGACTTCGAGACCCTCAACTTCGCCACCGGGCACGACATCTCCTACGAGCTCTACCTCCCGAGCTACGCGGCGACCGCGGTGTACCACAAGGTCATCCCCGCGCCCGCCGACCTGCCGGCCTTCCTCCAGCAGGTGCGGGCATACGCCGAGGGGCCGTACGCCGCCGCGCTCGACCAGGGGCTCTCCATCAGCGACTCCGAGAAGGCCGCGGTGGCCAGGCAGCTCTCGGCGTACACCGGGCTCTCGGAAGACTACCTGATGAAGGCCAACCTCCGCGTCTCGCTGGGCCAGTTCATGGAGGAGCTGCAGCGGTCGAAGGGCGTCATCGTGGGCCGCCTCGACTCCCGCTTCACCGGGCCGACGTTCGACCTGCTGAGCGAGGAGGCCGAGTACGATCCGCAGTCGAACGCCATCACGGGCGCGTACACGGCGGTGTGGAACAGCTACGTGCGCGATGAGCTCAAGTACGGAAAGGACAAGACCTACGCCACGATGGGCAACGTCCGCGGCTGGAACTGGAACCGCGGCCGCGGCGGCTGGACCTCCGCCACCTACGTCGGCGGCGACCTGGCGCGGGCCCTGGTCTCCAACCCGAACCTCCGGGTCCAGGTGGAGAACGGCTATTACGACCTCGCGACGCCGTTCCTCGCCACCGAGTACACGATGGACCACCTGCCGATGCAGCCCGCGGCCCGCAGCCGGATCGAGCTCAAGTACTATGACGCGGGCCACATGATGTACGTCTATGAGCCGGCGCTGACCAAGCTCAAGGCCAACGTGGCCGCGTTCATCCAGTCCACCCACCAGTAGTCCCGGATGGAACGACAAAGGCCGGTCCGTCGCGAGACGGACCGGCCTTCGTCATTCCTGCCGTCAGGCCCTTAGAGCTTGACGACGTTCTCGGCAGCGGGGCCCTTCTGGCCCTGCACGATGTCGAATTCGACCTTCTCACCCTCGGCGAGGGACTTGAAGCCCTGCGCCTGGATGGCCGAGTGATGGACGAAGCAGTCCTTCGAGCCGTCTTCGGGGGTGATGAACCCGAAGCCCTTCGCATCGTTGAACCACTTCACGGTGCCCTTGACGCGCATTCCGTACTCCTTGTTGTTCGTAATCGGAGTCCGGACGCGCCGTCTCACCCGACTACAATGGTTGTTCGTGAACGAGCCTCACGAGGGGCGCCGTGCCCGGGGCGGCGTGGACCGCCGTCCTGCCGGACGCAACGCCTTCAATATAGGCTGGTCCGGCTTTCGGCGCTGCAAGGCCCCCTGAAGGACGCTTGCCGGGCCCCGGTCCGGACCCCAACTTCCGGGGGGTATTCCGCCGCGCGAGGCCGGAATGGCGGCCCTTCCGCCCGGCCGGCCCCCCCCCCGACCACCCGCCACCGGAAGGAGGGACACCGTGCCCGGCAAGGTCAGCTTCAATGGCGTGGACTACGACGGGGTCGACGCGATGCCGGCGGAGATCCGGCAGGAGTACGAGAAGGTGCTGGGGCTCCTGAGCCCCGAGGACCGGGCCCGGCTCGAGGAGCGGGAGGCGGGGAGCTCCTCGCTCAAGCTCAGCCTCAACGTCCACACCCGGATCAAGATCGGCGGCAAGGCGTACGACAGCGTCGACCAGATGCCCCCCGCGGTGCGTGCGGCCTATGACCGTGCGCTCGGCGGCAAGGGGGCCGTGCCCGGGCCGTCGATCACGCCGGGCACCCCGATGCTCCAGTCGCGCGATGACGGCGACCAGCCGGACCGCCGCCGCCAGCTCTTCGTTGCGTTCGCGTTCGCCATCCTGCTCGCCGCCGCGGTACTCGTGCTGCGCGCCCGCTGACCGCGGGGCGGTCAGCCGCCTCCCGTTCCGCCGGCCAGGCCTTACTCTTCGGCGATGGCGCACCACCCATCACCCGCCACTCCTCGAGCCCTCATGACATCCCCCAAGGCCTGGTACGGCGCCCACGCGGACAAGCTCTATGCCGTGATGCGCATCGTCGTCGCATTCCTCTTCCTGAGCCACGGCCTCCAGAAGCACCTGCCCGTCTTCGGCGGCCCGATGGCGCGGGGCGGGCCCTGGCTCTTCCAGCTGGCCGGCGTCATCGAGATCACCTGCGGCACCGCGATCCTGATCGGGTTCCTGACCTCGTGGGCGGCGTTCATTGCGGCCGGGGAGATGGCCTGCGCCTACTTCATCGTCCACATCCATATGGGATTCTGGCCCATCCTGAACCACGGCGAGATCGTGGTCGCCTTCTGCTTCGTGTTCCTCTACATCTCCGCCCGTGGCGCGGGTCCGTGGAGTGTGGACGGGAACAAGTGACTGACTCCACTGGGACCACGGAGGGCTCGGAGCGCACGGAGAGCCACGGAGGAACGGCTCTCTCGTGGTCTCGCGAGCGGAGCCCC
>DASYXP010000239.1:0-4841 GCA_035934835.1 Gemmatimonadales bacterium
CGTGGAGCGGCGAGTACGGGGTGAAGATCGTGGCCAGCAGGTCGGCAGAGACAGCCGCGTCGATCGGCGTGCCGGTCCGGACGTACTCGTCGAGCGCCGCGTCCTTTTCGAGCACGATGATGGCGCCGGTGGCGTTCCGGGCCAGGCGCTCCACCGCCTCCGCCACCGCCTCGGTGACCCGGTCGGTGCTGCCGGCGGTGACCGCGCGGAGGAAGGGCGATCGCCCGAGCCGGGCCAGCGCCTGGCGCAGTTCGGGCTGGAAGACGACGATGACCGCGAACGCCCCGTAGGTGAACAGCACGCCCAGGAGGTAGGTGATCATCGTGAGCTTGAGGAGGAACGCCGCCACGTAGGCCACGAGCAGGACCAGCACCCCGAAGACGATCTGGAGCGCCCGCGTGCCGGCCAGGAACCGGAGCAGGCGGTAGATGATGTACGCGACGAGCGCCACCTCGACCGCATCGCGCCAGGTGGGCGCCAGGAAGTGGATCTGCGACACCGGCATCAGGGGGCTCCCACCGAGCGGGCCAGCGCAAGCGCATCGCGCACGGCCGCGGGCTCGTGCACCCGGAAGAGCCGGGCGCCGCGCTCCCAGGCCAGGAGGCAGGCCGCCGCGGTGGCGCGGTCGCGGTCGGCCACGTCGCGACCGGTGGCGTGGCCCAGGAATCGCTTCCGCGAGGGGCCGACCATCACCGGCTTCCCAAGCCCGGCGAGCCCCGCCAGTCCGTCGAGGAGCGCCAGGTTCTGCTCGGCGGTCTTGGAGAACCCGAACCCCGGGTCCACCACGATCCGGTCCGCGGCGATCCCCTCCCCCGTCGCCCGCACCAACGCCACGCCGAGTTCGGCGGCCACGCCATCGACCACGCCCGCCGGATACTCCGTGTGCTCGAAGGTGGCCATCTCGGAAAAGGCTCCGCGCGAATGCATCAGGATGATCCCGGCGCCGGCGTCACGCACGGCCCCCGCGATATCCGGGTCGAGGCGGAGCCCGCTCACGTCGTTGACCGCCCAGGCGCCCGCCGCGAGCGCCGCGCGCGCCACTGGCGCCTTGACGGAGTCGATCGATACCGGCGTGTCCGGGAATCGGCGCACGAGCGCCTCGACCACCGGAACGGCGCGTCGGAGCTCCTCCTCGACCGGCACCGGAGCAGCGCCGGGACGGGTCGATTCCCCGCCCACATCGAGCATCGTGGCTCCGTCGTCGAGGAGGCGCGCGGCGTGGTCGACGGCGGCATCGACCGACGGGTGCGCGCCGCCGTCGCTGAAGCTGTCCGGGGTGACGTTCACGATCCCGACAAGGACGCCGTGTTCGAGCACGATGCGGCCGCGCCCCGTGATCCATTCCGGCACCGGGTCAGCCGGGAGCGCCATCCCGACGGCCACCGCGAGCTCCGACAATTCCGGCGGCACGGTCCACGGACGCGCCAGCGCGCTCACCCGGCTCCGGGTCCCCGCAATGATGACCCAGTCGGGGCCGGTGAGGAGGTCGAGCGCGGCCTTCCCGTTCCAGGCCACGAGCGCCTCGATGGCGGGTGCCGGGACCTCGCGCAGGTGCAACGCGACCGGGCCGAGACCGCTCGCGGCGGCCTCGGCCCGGTGGGCCTCCCATCCGTGCGCTGCCAGCGCCGCGACGACGGCGCGCGGTCCGTGGACCGGCAGCGCTCCGGCCTTCACGCCCCGGCGGGCTTGGCGGGCGGTGCGCCGAGGATCGGGCCGAGCCCCGGCGCCGGCTTGGGCGCGGAGGTCAGGACCGGCGCCGGCGCGGTGGGCGCCGGCGGCTCGGGTCGCGGCGGGAGGGGCTTTCCCTGCACCAGGAGGTCGACGTCGTCGCGGTCGATGGTCTCCCGGTCGAGGAGGGTGGCCGCCATCCGGTCGAGCAGCTCGCGCTCGGCCTCGAGGATGTTGCGCGCACGGCGGTACGCCTCGTCGATGAGCCGCTTGACCTCCTCATCCACCAGCTCAGCGGTGCGCTCCGACACCTCGCGCCGCTGGCCGAACTCGCGGCCGAGGAAGATCTCGGTCTCGGCCTCGCTGGTGGCCATCATGCCGATCTTGTCGCTCATCCCGTACCGCGTCACCATCTGGCGCGCGATCTTGGTGGCCTGCTGGATGTCGCCGCCGGCGCCGGTCGTCACCTTTTCCGGGCCAAAGACGAGCTCCTCGGCCACCCGCCCGCCGAACGCGACCGCCAGCTGGCCCAGGAGCAGCTCCTTCGACGCCCCGTGGCGGTCGGTCTCCGGCAGCCACATCGTGAGCCCCAGCGCGCGGCCGCGGGGGACGATGGTGACCTTGTGGACCGGGTCGGCGCCCGGCGTCTTGACCAGGACGATCGTGTGCCCGGCCTCGTGGTACGCGGTGAGCCGGCGCTCGTCCTCGGTGAGCACCAGCGAGCGGCGCTCGAGGCCGAGCATCACCTTGTCCTTGGCGTCCTCGAAGTCCGCCATGTCGACCAGCGACTTGTTCCGGCGCGCCGCGAGGACGGCCGCCTCGTTGACGAGGTTGGCCAGGTCGGCGCCCGCCATCCCCGGCGTGCCCCGGGCCACGACGTCGAGCCGGACGTTGGCGCCGAGGGGGATCTTGCGGGTGTGGACGCGGAGGATCCCCTCGCGGCCCTTCACGTCGGGGACGTCCACCACGATCTGGCGGTCGAAGCGCCCCGGCCGGAGGAGCGCCGGGTCGAGGACGTCGGGGCGGTTGGTGGCCGCGATGAGGATGACGCCGTCGTTCGACTCGAAGCCGTCCATCTCGACCAGGAGCTGGTTGAGCGTCTGCTCCCGCTCATCGTGCCCGCCGCCCAGGCCGGCGCCGCGGTGGCGCCCGACGGCGTCGATCTCGTCGATGAAGATGATGCAGGGCGCGTGGGCCTTCCCCTGCTCGAAGAGGTCGCGCACGCGGGAGGCGCCGACGCCGACGAACATCTCGACGAAGTCGGACCCGGACATCGAGAAGAACGGGCGCCCCGCCTCCCCGGCGACGGCCTTGGCGAGGAGCGTCTTGCCGGTGCCCGGCGCGCCCACGAGGAGCGCGCCCTTGGGGAGCCGGCCGCCCAGACGGGTGAACTTCTGCGGGTCCTTCAGGAACTCGATGATCTCCTGCAGCTCGACCTTGGCCTCGTCGGCGCCGGCCACGTCGGCAAAGGTGATCTTGGGGGTATCGCCGGTCAGGAGCTTGGCCTTGCTCTTGCCGAAGCTGAACGCGCGGTTCCCGCCCGCCTGCATCTGGCGCAGGAAGAAGATCGCGAGGGCAAAGATGAGCACGTACGGCAGGAGGCCGAGAAGGATCGTGGCGAAGGTGCCGCTGTCCTCCTTGGCGCTCACCTGCACCTTGGCGGCGTCGAGCGCCTGCAGCAGCTGCTCGCTGTTGCCCACCGGGAGGAGCACCGTGTAGCCCTTGGCGCTCCGGCCGTCGGGCGTGGTCACGGCGGCCTTGAAGTCGCCCTCGAGGCGCTGGTCGGTGGCGCCGGTGACGTACCTGGCGGTGGCCACGTTGCCGGCGTCGAGCTGGGCGCGGAAGCCGGTGTACGTGAACTCCTGCACGCCGCCGCGCTGGCGGCCCATCACGTTGAACAGGAACAGCGCCGCAAGGATGATCATGGCCCACAGGGCGGCGCTCTTGCTCACGCTCGCCCAGTCGGGACCCTGCTGGCGCGGCGGCGGAAGTCGGTCGGGCATCGTTCGGTCCTACTCCAGGTCTGCGATGAACGGCAAATGCCGGTACTCCTCGGCGTGGTCGAGTCCATACCCGACCAGGAACGCCGGCGGCGCGTCGAACCCCGTGAACCGCACGTTCCTGGGCGGCTCGGGCGCCACGTGCTTGTCCAGCAAGGCGCAGATGGCCAGGCTCTTCGGGCGGCGTTCGGCCAGCAGCGCCAGGAGCCGGTTCAGCGTCTTGCCGCTATCAATAATATCCTCGACGACGAGGATGTGTTTCCCTTCCAGCTGGGTCTCCGGGTCGTAGAGCAGCCGAACGTTCCCGCTGGAGACCTTCCCCGCCCCGTAACTCGACGCCACCAGGAAGTCGACCTGCAGCTTCCGCTCTATGTGGCGGACCAGGTCGCCCAGGAAGATGAAGCTCCCCTTGAGGAGGCCCAGCACCAGCAGCTCCCCCTCCGGGTACGCGGCGGTGATCTCGGCGCCCAGTTCCTTCACCCGGGCGGCGATGGTGGCGGCATCGTAGACGATGCCCTTGACCGCCTTGCCGCCGGTGCGTCGCAGTACGTCAGGCGAAGTGAGCATCGATGCGCAGCGCCTCCGACCCGGGTCGGGGTAAAAGTTGGTCTGACCGGCATACTCCGGGGATCCAGGCCAGCTTCCCCGCCGCCTCCACCATCGGCCAGCGGGAGCGGCGCCCCGCCGGCACCCGCGCGTCCTGGAAGCACCGCACCGCGAGCCGGTGCCCCGTGCCGCCGAGCGGATGGATCCGGTCGCCGCGGCGCCAGGAGCGCACCAGCAGGCCGGCGCCGTCGAACCAGGCGGTGAGGGCGCTCCGCGGCTGCTCCGCCGGCGCCGGCTCGGTGCGCCACGTCAAACGCCACGCACCCCACGGCAGTTCCCCGCTCGTGCCGCCCAGTATGGCGGGCTCCGGCGCCGGCAACAGGCTCCAACGGCGAAAATGCAGCCGCCCGAAAGCGAGCTCGGCCATCCAGCCGCCGCCGAGTTGCACCCACTGCCCGCTCTGGCCCCGGGCCGCGAGTCCCGCTGCACGGGCCGCGTGCCTGGGGCCCACCACTCCACCGGCCCGACGCACCACCGCACGCACCACCACGGCGGCCAGCGTCCTATCATAGTCCGCGAGCGCAGGCGCGGCAACGGAAAGTCCGTCCGGTTCCTCGCGCAGGTCGA
>DASYXP010000244.1:0-13126 GCA_035934835.1 Gemmatimonadales bacterium
GCCGCAGGTTCGTGAGCTTCCCGCCCAGGCTCGGCACGCACACGACCTCGATCTCGTCATTCGAGAGCGAGATGGCGGGGAGGCCGGAGACGGTCAGCTGGCGGTGGGGCATGTTCGAGCGGCGGAAAGCGTGGGAAAGCGAAGGAAAGCGTCAGAAAGTGGTGGAAGCGAAAGCGCCCATCAGCGCGCGCGAATGATCACGAAACGCGATTCGCTCTCGATATGTTATCGCGATGCCGCACCGATTCGAAGAGCTGATCGCCTGGCAGAGGGCCCGATCCCTCGCGGCAAGCGCGGCGACGGCTGTCCGCACCAGCCGGCTCCGGGACGACTACCGCCTGGCCGACCAACTCCTCCGGGCCACCCGATCCGTGCCTGCCAATATTGCCGAGGGCTTCGAGCGGAACGCCCGCCGGGAGTTCCATCGCTTTCTCGGCATTGCGAAGGGTTCCGCCGGGGAAGCTCGGGCGCACCTCTACACGGCGTACGATGCATCGCTGATCAGCCGGGAATCGTTCGAATCGCTGCTGGGGCAGTGCGAAGAGGTGAGTCGACTGATCGCGGGTCTACGGCGAACCGTCAAGACGCCGCACAAGCCCCCGACTTGACCGAGGTCCCATCGCCACTCCCTCCAGCCTCCCCCGCTTTCCTCTGCCTTCCCCTGCTTTCCCCCGCTTTCCTGCACCTTCCCCGCCTTCCTGCGCCTTCCTCCGCCTTCCCCTGCTTTCCTGCGCCTTCCCCAGCTTTCCCCCGCCTTCCTTCGCTATTCCCCGCCCAACACCCTTTCCAGTTCGGGCAGCACCCCCGCCACCTCGCACACCCGCCCGATCGTCTCCCCCACCTTGTTGTTCGGGGTCGATGCGCCCGCCGTGATCCCGATGATCGTCCGGCCCGCGAGCCATCCCGCCGGTTCGGTCACCTCCCGCTTCTGGCCCACCGGCTGGTGCCGCAGCGTGCCGTCGGCCGGCTCGATGCAGCGGGCATCCTCGATATGGAAGGTCGGGACGCCCTTCGACTGGGCCAGCGCCGCCAGGTGGCAGGTGTTGCTCGAGTTGTACCCGCCGACCACCAGCATCAGGTCGATCCGGCCCTCCAGCAACTTGACCACGGCGTCCTGGCGCTCCTGCGTCGCGGAGCAGATGGTGTCGAAGGTGCGGAAGTGGGTGTCGACCTGATCCTCGCCGTACCGGAGGGCAAAGCTCTTCCGGAACTCGGCGGCGATCGCGAGCGATTCCCCCGAGAGCATCGTCGTCTGGTTGGCGATCCCCGCCCGCACCAGGTCGGCCGAGAAGTCGAATCCCGCGGAACTGGCGTGGGCAAAGCGTTCACGCAGGGCCGCCGGATCGCCCCGGCCCTCGATGAAGTCGAGCACCGGCCGCGCCTCCGCCATGTCGCGCACCACGAGGTACCGGCCGCCCGGATGCCGCTCCACCTGGCTGGCGGTGGCCTTCGTCTCCTCGTGATAGTACTTCCCGTGGATGACCGCGGTGAAGCCGTCCTTGGCGTACCCCTCGACCCGCTTCCAGACGTTGAGCACTGAGCCGCACGTGGTGTCCACCCGGATGCAGCCGATCTCCTTCAGGCGTGCGAAGTCGCGGACCGTCACGCCGAAGGCCGGCATGATCACCACGTCGGCGGCGTTGAGGCCGGAGAAGTCGAAGTCGCCGCCGGCGTCCCGGTGCAGGAAGCCGATGCCCATCGCCTCGAGCTTCTGGTTGACGTGCGGGTTGTGGATGATCTCGCCGGCCAGGAAGATGCGGCGGTCGGGGAATTTGTGGCGCGTCTCGTAGGCGTAGTCCACTGCGCGGTCGACGCCGTAGCAGAACCCGAACTCCTGCGCCAGCCGGAACGTGAGCGGGCCGGCGGTGAGCGCGTGCCCGTGCGAGCGCAGCGCGTCGACGACCGCGCTGTGGTAGTCGGCGGTGAGCTGCCCTTCGATGGCGGACTTGAGCCCGAATCCGCGGCGGAAATAGGTGTCCGTCATCGGCCCAAAGTTACACCCGAGTCGGGGGCCGCGCGCGGGATGAGGCAGAGCGTGGAGTCGTCCTGCGGGCGCACGTCGTCGAACCGCCCGGTGACCCACAGCGACTCGGCGGCGCCGCTCCGGTCGAACACCGCCGCGAAGGCGGCGGCGACCGAGCCATCCCGCCCCGGCATCACGCGCAGCCATCCGGTCCGCGTCTGGTAGCCGATCACGTCGATGTCGGTCGTGCGGCGGTAAGCGCCCGACGCCGTCGAGCGCAGCGAATCGATCGCGCCCGGCCGCCGCCAGACCGGCGGGCCCACCGCCACCGAATCGGCCTTCAGCGAATCGCCGAAGAACCAGACCATCGCCACGCCGTCGTCCCCCTGCGACCCCTCCAGCACCAGGACCCCGCGCGACCGGCACATCGACGCCCGCGCCGGCCCGGCCAGCCGCGCGTGGAACGCGGCCCCCGAGATGCGGGCCGAAACGCGCGCGCCACGCGGCCCGCAGGCGAGCGCGAGGCCGGCCAGCGCGCTCGACGCTGCCACCCGGAGGGATCGGCCGAAGATGCGGGAGTGGGTCATCATGTCCGCGGGAAGGTACTCCGGCATGCGTCCGCCGGTCAAAGCGTCAGCGCGCCGCGCCGAACACGACGTCGAACCTCGGCCCGTGGGCGCTCCCGGTCAGCGGCTGGCTCAGGTCGAACCGCACCGCCCCGCCAAGGAATGAGAGACCCACGCCGGCGTCGGCCAGGACGGGAGCCCGGAGCACGCCATCCAGCGCGCCGGCCTCGGCGGCGTCGGCGAACGCCACCGGCCGGACCGCGCCCCGGGCCAGGGGGATGTCGAGCTGGGCCGCCCAGAAGGCGGCGCCGAGTGCGCTGCCGTACGTGAACCCGCGCGCCGTCCACGGGCCGCCGATCCGGAACGCCGATTGCGGCAGCGGATGCGCCGTCGCGATCCCCCCGCGCAGCGTGAGCGCCGGCGCCCGTGCCGCCGACCAGAGCGGCGCGCGCCACTCGCCGAACACCTTCGCGGTGGCACCGGCGCCGCCCGCGAGGATGTCCGCACCGGCCATCCACCGTGCGGCGCCCCGGCGGCGGTCGAGCCGCGCCGTCACGCCGCCGAAGACCCCCTCCGCCACCGGCGGCGTGGGCTGGAAGCGCCCATCGCCGCCGAACAGGTCGTTCACGGCCGAGCGCGCGCGGGTGCTGACGCTCCGTTCATCGTCCACCCGCCCGGCGAGCGACAGATCCGTCCCCATCGCGATCGACGTCTCGTAGCGGAGCTCCCCGCCCTGCGCCAGCGCCCAGTCGGCGGCGTCGTGCGCCGTGAAGAGTGCGTCGACCGAATTGGCGAGCTCCCCCGGCGGGAACGCCCGCTCCACCGGCGCCACCTCGCGGTACCCGCGCAGCGTCCACCGCCCCACCGGAGATTCCCGGATCAGTTCGACGCGACCCGTGATCCGGCTGTCGCTGAATCCGTAGCGTGCCGCGCCATACACCGACGTGAACCTGACCCCGGGGATCGGTGCCTTCCATCCGTAGCCGAGCGCGAGCCCCTGCACACGCTCGTAGCGGAAGGCGTCGGCGAGGTGTTCGAGCGTGGGGCCGGCCCCGGGCGCACCGGTCATCTCCCGGGGAAGGTCCTCCGCCAGGTCGGCGAGTTGGTGCTGGATCTGCAGGAGGTCCGCCCGCTGGTCGTCGGCGCGGTCGAGCACCAGGGAGTCGGTCCAGCCGGCGTATGCCTTCAGGGAGTCGCGCGGCGGCACGTGCAGTTCATAGCGTCCGCCCCCCTCGAGCCGGCCGGCGACATCTCGGCGCCCGGTCGAGTCCGCGGTCTCCGTCCGGTCGCTGTCTGCGCCCGACGAGTGGGGACCGGCGGTCGAGGTGTCGGGGAGCGCCAGGGCGAAGGTGATCGTCCGGCCGGTGTTGATGGCGTAGTCGTCGAAGGTGGTGCTCACCGTGAAGGGGATCACGATGTCACCCACGAACGGGATGACGACCTGGCCCGAGAGCACCTGCCGGTACGGCATCCAGTAGCGACGGTCCTCGAGCGCGTACTCGAGGTCGACGTCGACCGTGAGGATCCGGTTGGCCCAGCGATTGTCCCGGATGGCGTCGGACGAGTCGGTGTGGGTGGGATGCTCCGGGACCGCCCAGAGCCCCGTGCCGACGAACCGGAACGAGAAGCGCACCACGTCCCAGGACGCCTCGTCCACCCAGATGGTCCCGGCCACCAGCGCCGGTCCGTCCCGGCGCGGCACCACGGTGATGCCGAGAAGCGTGATCATCCCGCCTCGTCCGTCCCCGACCCGCACGCTGTCGGTCAGGGCGTACCGGTACCAGGCGGGCCCGTCGGGGGCAAAGGGGTGGAGCGCCGCCCGCGCGGGGAAGTCGCTGTCGAGGATCCGCACCGAGTCGCCGAGGGCGCGGGGGATGAACCACGGCCGGTCGAAGCCGGAGCTGATGTCGGCGTCGGGTGAGCGGGAGCGCTCGCGCTGCCCCAGCACGTCCACCCGGATGTCGTTGGGCCGCTGCCAATGCACCAACGCGTCCTGTTCCTCGACCCCGAATGCCGGGATCCGCGCCCAGCGTCGACGACCGAACGCCACCGACAGGCGGTAGTGGAGGCGGGCGGAGTAATCGGAAACGAGCGTATCCTGGTCGGACTGGCGGGCGATGGCGTGCGCGACCACGCGCGCGGTGGCGGAGTCGGCGAAGGGCGGCAGGGTGTCGGCGCCGGGCGGCGCCGCGAGCAGGAGCGCTAGGAGGAGTGCGCCCATCGGCTACGGCCGTCCCGGTGCAGGCCGTACGCCTTGAGCCGCCGCCAGAGCGTGGTGCGGCTGATCCCGAGGTGCTTCGCGGTCTCGGCCAGTTTCCAGCCGTGGGCGTCGAGCGACCGGACGATCGCTTCCTTTTCCCGCGCGGCCAGCGTGGTCGGGCCCTCGATGCCCGGGATGAACATCGCCTCGCCGAGCTCGAGCGTCCCGGCGCGCAACGGCCGGAGCCGGCCGCCGAGCGCCGCCAGGCGCGGCATCAGGTCGGCCGCGCCCTCGGCCAGGTCGAACTGGTCCTGCAGCGCCTCACGCGCCTGCTGGTTGGCGTAAAGCACCTTCCCCTCCCGGTCGAACACGATCACGCCCTCGCTGAACCCGTCGAGCAGGGCCTTGGCCAGGGGAGAGAAGACCGACGGGATCGGGGTGGGAAGCGGCGTCTTCATGGTCTCGGACATGCGGGAACATACGAAAAAGCCGGTCTTGGAGTTTCATTCCGGTACGTTTGCTAACTTATTGTGCTGCAATGGTTTGTCCAGTGACGTCTACTCGCCTGGTAAGGCGGCCGCCGGGATCGAGCTGCGCTGGGCCCGCTCCCCCCAGATGACCAGCCCCAGACCGGCGAATATCCCGAGGCCGCCGACCACCACCCGCGTCGTCACCGACTCGCCGTGCAGCACCAGCGGCGCCACCGCCGCCGTCAGGAGCGGCTGGAGGTAGATGTATGCCGCCACCATGTTCGAGCTGGCCCGCTCCAGCGCCCAGATGTTGAGGAAATACGTCGCGAGCGTCGGTCCCAGGACGATGAACGCGACCCACATCCAGGTGACGGGCGCTACGGCGCCAAGGTCGAGGCGTGCCAGTGCCGGCAATCCAAGCGGGAGCACACCGATGGCGGCAAAGGTCATCACGTACGTGGTGACGGTGAGGGGATCGTACCGGCGCAGCATCCGCTTCCCGAGCACCAGGTACTGGGCGTAGGCGTACATCCCGGCCAGGATCATCAGGTCGCCCACCGCCGTCCCGGAGCGGAGGGTGAGCCGGCCGGGTCCGATCAGCCACACCGACCCGGCCGCGGCGGCCAGGATGCCAAGGATCTTGCGGGCATTCGGCGCCTCCTCCCGGATGAGCATCGCGTTGAGCACGGTGAACACCGGCACCGTCGCCACCAGCACGCTCGCGTTCACCGCCGTCGTCCGCGCGAGCCCCAGCAGGAAGAACGTCTGGTTGGCGACGATCCCGAGGACGCCCAGGCCGAAGAGCCGAGCCAGGTCGGCGCGATCCGTCACCCGAGTCGCGCCGGAGGTCCGGTGGACCACCAGGAGCACGCACGCCGCGCCGGTCACCCGCGCCAGGACCAGCACCACCGGGGGCACCTCGCCCAGCACGTATTTCCCCGCGATGGCGAGGCTCGAGAAGAGGACCTGGACGGCGATGAGTGCGAGATGGACCAGGATGGGCATCGGCGAACGATACACAGCGCGGAACGGTACCGGTCGTGGCGATGGGACCGGCTGGCTACCGGTGGCGCCGCCGGGGATGCGGACGCCCTCGATGCCTGCGCCCTTCGGATCGGCCACCGCCCTCGCGGAGCAGTTCGCGCAGCGCGCCCAGCGTATCGGCCCGGAGCGGCGGATGGTTGCCGTGCGCCACCGCGAACCGGACGGGCCGGTCGAGCGCCGGCACTTCCCGCTCCTGGAGCCGGCGTGCCTGCCCCTCCCGGAGCCGCAACCGCGCCACGCCGCCGACCTGGGGGTCCACCTCGTAGTCGATGGGGACGGCGTCGCCGAGGATGCGGGCCGAGGAAGGCAGCGCCAGGAGCCGCTCCCGCATTTCCGCATCGATGCGCTCCGACGGGTCGAGCGAGATCCGCCGAGACAGGAACTCCTCCCAGCTGGCGACCTCACCGACCTGCTCCCGGAGCGCGGAGCGCACGGCCTCCGGACCGGCGGCCGCGAGCGTGCCGCCCGACCGCCGCCAGAGCTCGTCCAGCTCCTGCAGTGCCCGGCGAATGGCCCCCTGGCGTGGATGCACGCTCTCACCCGCCATCAGCGCCTCGACCAGCGCATCGCCGGCGGACGCGCGGTGTTCGGCGGGTACCGCGCCGCGGATCGGCTCAAGGGAGTCCTCGAGGTCGAACCCGAAGTACGTGAGCTTGTGGGTCAGGGCCAGGTGCTGGTGCTTGCGGGGCCCCGCCACCACCACCCGGGCCCGGTCCCACTGGGCGTGGGCCCGGACCTCGTCGTACGACAGCGTGGTCCCCTCGATCGACGCGCGCGGCGTGCCGAAGCGGTCGCCGAAATACCGGAGGTTCCCGGCCACCGCGCCCCAGTTCCCCGCCACGGACGTCTTCGACACGCGCGCCTCCTGGCCCTCCGCGGTGCGCTCGTCGATCACGAGGTCGAAGGGCATCACCCGCGCCACCAGGTCGGTCCAGCGACGCTGCAGCTCCCGGCCGGCGTGCGGCAGCGTCTTCGGTAGTTCCTGCTCCATCGCCCGGAAGATCGACGCCGTGCCGAGCGCGATGTCCTCGATCGCCTTGATGAGGACGCCCCGCCGCTCGGCCCACGCCTCGAGCCCCTCCTCGAAGAGGTGGCGGGGAAGTCCGTACACCTGTCCCACGTAACCGTGCTGGTTGACGGCCTCAGCGAACAGGTTGTACGCCGTCAGGTGGTCGCTCCCGCGGACCACGACGCCGTGCAGGTCGCGTTCTTCACGGGTGATCCGGTGCAGGCTGTCGATGTTGGCGCAGACCGCCACCAGCGGGAGCACTTCCGGGTCGGCGTGCACCAGGAGCTCCCCCCAGGCGCGGTCGACGGGCATCGCCTCGACCTGCCGGCCGTAGGGCGTGAGCTTCCCCTCGGCCATCAACCCGCGCGACGTGAGGGTCCGCACCGCGCGCACGTACGCCGTCCGGTCGAGCGGGACCGGCAGGTCGAGGTCGCGGGCGTCGACGCCCAGGGCGGCGCAAGTCACCGCCACCCGCTCCGCGTCGCCGGCCAGCTGGAACTCCGGCGGGGTGGGCCGCAGCTCCTCGAAGACGAGGTCGCGGTCGCTCAGGATGACGACCTCGCCCCCCGGCACCCGACCGTGCACCCGCCCCGCCATCTGGAGGATCTCGTTGGCGCCGAGGTACATCCGGTGCAGGACGTTGCGGCCCCGGTCCACCACGTTGCCGTAGCGGGCGTCGTAGATGATCACCGTGTCGAGCCCGCGGATGTTGAGCGCCGACTGCCCCGCGGCGGTCATCGCCAGGAGGAATGGTCGCTCGACCTCGCCGTCGAGGAACGGCCGGATGACGCGGATCGGCTCGCCGCCGTGGTAGAACGCCGCCGACAGCTTCGGCCACCGCTCGCCGAGCCCGGTGGCGAGCTGCTCGACCTCGGCCCTGGTCGGCACGAACACCGCCACGCCGCGGCGATCACGGATGAGGCGGCGCACGTACTTGTCGTCGAGGAACTCCTCCACCCTCCGGGCCTGCACCTGCACCTTGGCCCGGAGCGCCGGGTCGAAGGCCGAGCTCTCGACCACGTCGGCGCTCTCGAGATAGCGGGCGTAGAAGGACGGGTCCACCGTGGCGCTCAGCCAGATGAACCGGCAGCGCGCCCGCTTGCCCAGCGCCAGGCAGAGCTCCAGCTCCGCCGAGGTCTGGTGGATCTCGTCGACCACGATGGTGTCGCCGCCGGTGATGAGCCCGTCCTCGAACCACCGGCGCGCGATGCCGGTGGTGACGATGACCACGTTCCACCCCGGGGTCTCCGGCGTCGACTCCCGTTCACGGTTGACGACGCCGGCGCGGAGCGGCTCGCCCAGGATCGTCTCGGCGATCGGCCGGATGGCCAGGGTCTTGCCGGTCCCCGTGCCGGCCACGATGCCGAAGCCCCGGCCCCCGGCGGCGAGGCGCCTGAGGTCGGTGCCGTGCTGGCGTTCGAGGACGGTGTCGAGGTGGAGTTCGAGCGCCAGCTCGATCGTCTCGCACGCGGCGCGCGTCGGGGCGATGACGATGACACGCCCGCGGGGATGGCGGGCCCGACGGAAGGCCTCGACGTCGAGCGGGAGCTGGTGGTTCCGGGCGGGGAGCACCCCAAGAATCAAGCGGAACGGCAGACTCCCCGCCATTGCTGACGGGGAGTCCGTGTATGACCGCTGGCGCCGTGCGGCGCTCCGTGATGGGGAGGATCTATCTAGTCGTCGCGGTGGTACCTGCCTCCGCGATCCCGGTCTTCGTCATCGGCCTGATAGTAGCGCCCGTCGCGCTGGTACACCGTCACCTCGCGCAGGCGCCCCGCGCGGTCATCGTCCCGGTCGTAGTAGCGCCCGCCGTCGTCGACCCACAGGTTCGCCTGCCCGTACCCGTGCTGGCGCCACCATCCCCACGCGTGTCCCCGCGGCACCCACAGGCGCTCCACCTCGACGTCGCGGGGGTAGTCGCCGTAGCCGTCCACGACAACCGGCCGCCGATCCACGTCGTGATGGTACCACCGGTAGCCGCCGCGGGGACCGGCATACACCCGGCCCCACACCGGGCCGTCGCCGAACGTCAGCCCGACGGTGACGCGCTGCGCTGCGGCGGGTCGGGTGGCGACGAGCCCGCACGCGAGGACGGCCGGGCCCAGCAATCTGGTCGCACGCATCGGAACGCTCCGGTCATGAGGTGCAGACCCGCGTTGCGACTTCCGTGCCAGCGTGCCAAGTGCTTGTGGAACAAGGGGAAGCGAACGAACGGCGGGTCGGGCGAGGCGGGTCAGCGTCCGTGCCGACGGACATGGTCGAAGGTGTAGAACATCCGTTCCGTCACCACGTGCTTCAGGTGATAGTCGGCAGGGCCCATCGGGATGTCGGGGATGAGCTGCGCCTCGAACGCGAGCCCGACCGTTGGCGTGCCGGAGCGGCTGCGGGCAAGGAGCCGGTCGTAGTATCCCTTCCCATATCCGATCCGGCCCCCCTTTCGGTCGAAGGCGACCCCGGGCACCAGCATCAGGTCGAGCTCCGCGGGCTGCACCCGGCGGTCGAGCCGATCGCGCACCCCCGGCCCCGGCTCGAGCAGGCCGAAGATCGCCGGCGCGAGCTCGCTCGTGGCCTCGAGCCGGATGAGCCGGACGTCATCGCCCTCGACCACGGGGAGCACCACCCGCTTCCCCGCGGCCAGCATCGACTCGATGAGCGGCAGGGTCGGCACCTCGCTCCGGACACCGACATAGGCCGCCACCGTCCGGGCGCGCCCGTACGCCGCCGTGGCCTGCAGGCGCTCCTGGATGGCCCGCCCCTTCGCCTCCCGGTCCGGCTCCGCATCGCGGCGGGCCAGTCCTTCACGCCGGAGCCGCGCCTTCTCCCCCTCGGCCATTATCTTTGTCCCTCACGCAGGTGGGGCCATTCCTCAGCGAGGCTGCCGGTGAGCGGTACGTTCCGGGTCGACGTCAAGAAAGACTACCTGAGCTTCAGCTCGGCGCACTTCATCACCTTCCGGGGCCACAAGTGCGAGTGCCTGCACGGCCACAATTACCGGGTGGGGGTGTCGGTGGAAGGGGCCGTCGATGCGGAGGCCCTCTTCGTGCTCGACTTTGCCGTCCTCAAGGAAGTGACCAAGCCGATGGTGGATGCCATCGACCACAAGGTGCTCCTCCCGGGACGGAACCCCAAGGTGAGCATTGCCCACGAGGGGGACCGGACGCTGGTGACGGTCTTCGGGGAATCGCGCTACGCCTTTCCGTCGCGCGACGTGGCCGTGCTCCCGGTGTCCAACACCACCGCGGAAATGCTCGCCGAGCACTTTGCCACCGAGGTCCGCGCGGCGCTGGACCGCCAGGGCGTGTCCCACCTGAGCCTCATCGAGATCGAGATCGAGGAAAGCCCCGGCCAGAGCGCCACCTACCGCCTTCCGCTCCGCTGAAATTCGAGGAGAGCACGATGCCAGGAAAAGAGCCGGTGCTCGGCGCCGCCACCGCCGCGGGGCGCCTCAGCGCCATTCCGAGCTGGCGGATCGAGGACAACTGGCTCGTGCGCACCTACGAGACCGACGGGTGGCCCTCCACCCTGCTCGTGGTCGGCGCCATCGCGTTCGTGGCCGAGGCGGCCAACCACCACCCCGACCTTGCCGTGAGCTGGCCGCGCGTGGTGGTGCGCCTCCAGACCCACAGCGCCGGCGGCCTGACCGACAAGGACTTCGAGCTGGCCCAGAAGATCGAGGAGACCGTCACCTGGTGGCCGTCCCGCGGGTGGCCCGGGCTCGAGGGGAATCCGAAGCGGTTTGTGAAGTAGGGCTATCAGCTATCAGCTATCAGCTATCAGCCCGGAAGATTGGCGATCGGGATGAGACTGTCGATGGCTGCGCAGGCCCAGCCGCCGAGTTCACCTCACCGAATCATCGACCGCAAGTAACCGCATGAATGGACCTGGACCCCTTCACCGCTCCGGGCAGAGGGAACCATCGTGTCCACCCGGGCCGAGTCGGCCGCGTTGTGTGCCGTACGATAGAGACGCCCGCACCCGCGCGCGGTGTCACCGGTGTACGCGTGCAACGCCATCCAGCCACCGACGAGTACGAGCGCCGCAATGACCGCCCAGCGGATTGCCGCGGGGCTCACCTGGCGCCCGACCGTAGCAGGTCCCTGCATATCGCCCCCTGTCCGCGCCGCTCGACCTGCAGACTGCTCCCCTATGACCGCCCTTACTGTTGTCTGTTGTCTGTTGTCTGTTAGCTGTTGCCTGTTGGCTGATAGCTGATAGCTAATCCCCCAGACAGATCCCCAGTTCGCGCGCCGTCATCACGGTGTCGGAGTCGAGGGGTACCCGCTTCGGGCGCCCGATCACATCTGCGAGCGGCACCCGGACGATGGTGGGCGAGGCGAGGCCCACCATCACGCCGAATTCGCCGTCGGCCACGGCGCGCACGGCGGCGGCGCCGAATCGGAGCGCCAGCAGCCGGTCGAACGTGGTCGGGGAGCCGCCGCGCTGGATGTGACCCAGGACCAGGGAACGGGTCTCCTTCCCGGTCTGCTCGCCGATCTCCCTGGCCACCACGGCGGCGATCCCGCCCAGCCGGTCGACGGTGCCGACACCGGCCCCCTCGATCAGGTGGTGTCGCCCGCCCTTGGGCTTGGCGCCTTCGGCCACGACGACGATGCTGAAGTGCCGCCCTGACGCCTCGCGGTCGCGCACCTTGGCGCACACGACGTCGATGTCGTACGGGATCTCGGGGATCAGGATGACGTCGGCGCTGGCGGAGATCCCGCTGTTGAGCGCGATCCAGCCTGCGTCCCGGCCCATCAGCTCCACCACCATCACGCGGTTGTGGCTCTCGGCCGTCGAATGGAGCTTGTCGATGGCCTCGGTGGCGGTGCTCACGGCGGTGTCGAACCCGAAGGTGATCTGGGTCCCGCTCACGTCGTTGTCGATGGTCTTCGGAACGCCCACCACCGGCAGGCCCTTCTTCCACAGGTCGTGGCCGATCTTGAGCGACCCGTCGCCGCCGATGGTGATGAACGCGTCGAAGCCGCTCGCCTGGAAGGCCGCGATCAGCTCGTCGGAGCGGTCGACCTCGACCTCGCGGCCGTTGGCGTCGGTCGTGGCCCAGCGGAACGGGTTGCCCCGGTTGGTGGTGCCGAGGATCGTGCCGCCCAGGTGCGTGATGCCACGCACCCGGTCGGGGGTGAGGTTCACGACGCCGTCGTTCTTGAGGAGTCCGTCGAAGCCGCGGAGGATGCCATAGGTCTGCCAGCCGCGCGCGTGGGCCGACAGCACCACGGCACGGATGACGGCGTTGAGTCCGGGCGCGTCGCCGCCACCGGTGTTGAGTGCGATGCGCATCTAGCCGGTGAGCGGTGAGCGGTGAGCGGTGAGAGGGAGGGGCATGGCGTGAATCTATACCGGGCCGAGCGGAGGGCCAGAAACCGGCGGGATGGCCGGATCGCCCCGCCGATCGGCTATGGCTCGCCGACCCGCTTCCGGACGAGATCGACCACCTCGCCGGGCGCCGCGTGCCGGCCGCTCGCCTTCTTGGAAAAAAGCAGCTCGCCGTCGAGGTCCACCTCGAAGACCCCGCCGGAACTCTTGACCATCGAGATCTCGATCCCGGGGAATGCCTGCCGGAGCTCGGCCGCCAGACCGGCGGCCCGGGGCTCATAGTTTCAGACGACGCAGAACTGGATCGTGAGCTTCATGGCAGGTCGCAGGTCGAAGGTGGTATGCCGGACACTGGTTGGCTGTTGACCGTTGTCCGTTGTCTGATGCCTGACAGCGCCCCGAATCTACCCCCACCCCCCACAATCGACCAACGACCCAGCCCCATCCCCCTTGTCCAGCCCGGTGCGGCAACGTTAGCTATCACGGTATGCCAGCTAGGCTTAGCGCCCTCCTGCCGATGACCGCCGCCTTGGCGGCGTTCGT
>DASYXP010000249.1:0-7298 GCA_035934835.1 Gemmatimonadales bacterium
CTCGCGGTGCGGCTCGGGGTCGATCCCCGGCAGGCCGACCAGGCGATCCGCGGGACCGTGGTGCTCCCCAACGGCACCGGCAAGTCGGTCCGGGTGCTGGTGGTCGCGCAGGGCGAGAAGGCCAAGGAGGCGGAGGCGGCCGGCGCCGATGCGGTGGGCATCGAGTACATCCAGAAGCTCAAGGACGGCTGGCTCGACACGGACGTGATCGTGGCGACGCCGGACGTGATGGGCCAGCTGGGCCAGCTGGGCCGGATCCTCGGTCCGCGCGGCCTGATGCCGAACCCGAAGGCGGGGACGGTGACCTTCGACGTCGCCAAGGCGGTGAAGGAGATCAAGGCCGGCAAGATCGAGTACCGGGTGGACAAGACGGGCAACGTCCACGCCCCGGTGGGGAAGGTGAAGTTCACGGCGGAACAGCTGGCCGAGAACCTGGCCGCGTTCCTCGAGGCGATCAATCGCGCCCGGCCGGCCTCGGCCAAGGGCGTGTATCTCCAGTCCGCCACGGTCTCGAGCACGATGGGACCGGGCGTCAAGCTCGACCTGGCGGGGTACCGATGAGCAAGACCGAACGACAGGAGTCGGTGGACACGCTGACGGCGCAGCTGAAGGCGTCGCCCAACGTGTACCTCACGGACTTCACCGGGTTGACCGTGCTCCGGATGACCGAGCTGCGCCGCCGCCTGCGGGCCGCCGGCGCCAAGTACGTCGTCGTCAAGAACACGCTGGCGCAGCGCGCGCTGGCGGCCAACCAGCTGCCGGCGATGCCCGAGCACTTCCACGGCCCGGTGGGCCTGGTGCTGGCGGGGCAGGACCCGCTCGCGGCCGCCAAGGTCGTGGGCGAGTTCGCCAAGGAATTCGAGAAGCCGACCGTCAAGGCCGGCCTCGTCGACGGCAAGGCCGTGGCCGCCGCGTACGTCAAGCGCCTCGGCGAGATCCCGCCCCGCGAGACCCTGCTGGCGATGTTCGCCGGCTCGCTCAACGGCATCCTGTACCACATGGTCGGCGCCCTCGAGGCGCTCCGCGAACAGCGGTCGACCACGACCGCTTCCTGAACCGCACGGAGAGAACGAACGATGTCCACCAAGACGATGAGCAATGAAGAGATCCTCGAGGCGATCGGCGGCAAGACGGTCGTGGAGCTGGCCGACCTGATCGAGGCGTTCAAGACGAAGTTCAACGTGTCCGTGATGGCCGCGGCCGCCCCGGCGGCGGGCGGCGCGGCGGGCGCGGCGGCGGTCGAGGAGAAGTCCGAGTTCGCCGTGGCGATCAAGGACGGCGGCGCCAAGAAGATCCAGGTCATCAAGGTGGTGCGCGAGCTCACCAGCCTGGGCCTCAAGGAGGCGAAGGACCTCGTCGACGCCGGCGGCACGGTGAAGGAAGGCGTCACCAAGGCCGAGGCCGAGGAGATGAAGAAGAAGCTGGAAGACCAGGGCGCCACCGTCGAACTGAAGTAGCGCAAGACGCTGGCCCGGCCGGGAGCGCACCCCGGCGCCCCGGCCCGGTCCCCAGCGGCTTTCCCTACTCCAGTTCGGCGAGGCGACATGCGGAATCCAGTTCTCTGAACGTGCAGGATGGACGCCCCGGGAAGGTCCCCGCACCGGGCGGGGACCTTCGCGTCGGGGCCATTTGTATTGCTTGAGAGTCGACCATGACTGAGATGCTGCCGGTCATCACGTTCTCGAAGCGCGACGGGGCGATGCCGATGCCCCACCTCCTCGACATCCAGACGGAGGCGTTCAAGTCGCTGCTGGTCCCCGACGACGTCGAGGGGCACCGGCAGGACGTGTCGCTCGAACGGGTGTTCCGCGACCTGTTCCCGATCTCGGACGTCAACAACAAGTACAGCCTCGAGTACGTGAGCTACACGCTCGGCGAGGCGAAGTACTCGGTCGAGGAGTGCATCGAGCGCGACATGACGTACGCCGCCCCCCTCAAGGCGAAGCTCCGCCTGATCATCACCGAGGAGGTCGAGGGCGTGCGGCGAATGAAGGACGCGATCGAGAAGGAGGTCTACCTGGGCGAACTGCCGATGATGACCCCCCTCGGCACGTTCGTCATCAACGGCGCCGAGCGCGTGGTGGTGAGCCAGCTGCACCGCTCGCCGGGCGTGGTGTTCGAGGAGGACACCCACCCGAACGGCCAGCGGCTGTTCAGCGCGCGCATCATCCCGTTCCGCGGCTCGTGGGTCGAGTTCACCATCGACATCCACGACGTGATCTACGTGCACATCGACAAGAAGAAGAAGTTCCCGGCCACGGCCCTCCTCCGCGCCTTCGGGTACGGGGAGAACGCCGACGTGCTGCGGCTCTTCTTCGCCAGCAAGCAGCTCGACATCACCGGCAAGCTCGAGGGGCGCCAGGAGCGCCGCGAGGTCGTCGGGGCCCTCCTGGCGGCCGACGTGGCCGACCCCGAGGACAAGGCCGGCGAGCCGCTCGGCAAGGTGGGCGATGAGCTCACCACCGAGCGCCTGAACGTGATGCGGCACAAGGGCGTCAAGAAGGTGCACGTCTTCGCCGGCTACACGGCGCTCGACCTCCGCGAGGACGAGCAGCCGACCACCACGCGGGAGCGGGCCCGGCACGTGCTGGCCTTCCCGGTGGCCGACCCCGACGGCGGCGAGGTGATCGCAGACGCGGGCGACGAGCTCTCCGACACGCTCCGCAAGAAGCTGCTCAAGGCGGGCGTCCACCAGGTGGACGTCCTGCTCCCGGCGGGCCGCGGCGAGTCGCCGCTGATCAAGAACACGCTCGCCAAGGACCCGACCCACGCCGAGGCCGAGGCGCTGGCGCAGATCTACTCACTGCTCCGCCCGGGCGAGGCGCCCGACCTCGAGACCGCGCGCCAGGCGCTCGACCGCCTCTTCTTCAACCCGAAGCGGTACGACCTCGGCCGGGTGGGCCGGTACAAGATCAACCAGCGCCTCAAGCTCAAGACCGACCCGGATCACACGGTCCTGACGCAGGAGGACTTCATCGCCATCATCCGGTACCTGATCGACCTGCACGACGGGCGCGGGCACACGGACGACATCGACCACCTCGGCAACCGCCGCATCCGGTCGGTGGGCGAGCTCATCGCCAACCAGTTCTCCGTGGGCCTCTCGCGCATGGCGCGGCTGGTCAAGGAGCGGATGAGCATCAACAGTGACCCGGACAAGATCTCCCTCGACGACCTGGTCAACGCCCGGACGGTGTCGGCGGTCATCCAGGCGTTCTTCGGGTCGAGCCAGCTGTCGCAGTTCATGGACCAGACCAACCCGCTGGCCGAGCTGACCAACAAGCGCCGGCTCTCGGCCCTCGGACCGGGCGGCCTCACGCGGGAGCGCGCGGGCTTCGAGGTCCGCGACGTCCACTACTCGCAGTACGGCCGGATGTGCCCGATCGAGACGCCGGAAGGGCCGAACATCGGCCTCATCACCAGCCTCTCGACCTTCGCGCGCATCAACGAGCTCGGCTTCATCGAGACCCCGTACCGCGTGGTCAAGCAGGGCCGGGTGACCGACGAGCTCCACTGGCTCTCCGCCAGCGAGGAGGAGAGCGTGGCCGTGGCTCAGGCCAACGCGATGCTCAAGGCCGATGGGTCCTTCGAGGACACGCTGGTCCTCTGCCGGCGGGGCGACGACTATCCGCTGCTCGCGCCGGAGCGGATCGACTACATGGACGTGGCGCCGGAGCAGCTGGTGTCCATCGCCGCGGCCCTGATCCCGTTCCTCGAGCACGACGACGCCAACCGCGCCCTGATGGGCTCGAACATGCAGCGGCAGAGCGTGCCGCTCCTCTTCCCCCGCGCCCCGCTGGTGGGCACCGGGCTCGAGGCCAAGGTGGCCACCGACTCCGGCGCCGTCATCACCGCCCGGCGGGCGGGGACGGTCACCCGCGTCACGGCCGACGAGATCATCATCGACGCCGGCCGCGCGGGTCTGACCGGCGACCGCCCGCTGGCGCGGCTGGGCCAGTTCGACCGCTACCGGGTCAAGAAGTACTGGCGCACCAACCAGGACACGGCGCTCAACCAGCGCCCGCTGGTGCAGGTGGGCCAGGAGGTGGCGCAGGGCCAGGTGGTGGCCGACGGCGCCGGCACCGAGCAGGGCGAGCTGGCCCTGGGCAGCAACGTGCTGGTGGCGTTCATGCCGTGGTACGGCCACAACTTCGAGGATGCGATCATCCTCTCGGAGCGCCTGGTCAAGGACGACGTCTACTCGTCGATCCACATCCAGGAACTCGAGCTCCACGTCCGCGACACCAAGCGCGGCCAGGAGGAGATCACCCGCGAGATCCCCAACGTCTCCGACGAGTCGCTGGTGGACCTCGACGAACGGGGCATCGTCCGCATCGGCGCGCACGTCAAGCCGGGCGACATCCTCGTGGGCAAGATCACGCCGAAGGGCGAGACCGAGCTGTCGCCGGAAGAGAAGCTGCTGACGGCCATCTTCGGCGAGAAGGCGAAGGACGTGAAGGACTCCTCGCTCAAGGTCCCGCCGGGGATGAAGGGCGTCGTCATCGACGTCAAGATCTTCAGCCGGGTCGAGGACCAGGTCGTCGAGAAGGACCGCGGCGAGCGCATCGGCGAGGTCCGCCGCATCGAGAGCGACGAGAAGGCGCGGATCAACTTCGTGCTCTTCGAGGAGCTGGCGCACCTGCTGCAGGGCCAGGAGGTGGCGCTGATGCTCCGCTCGGGCACGGTGGAGGAGTACCTGCCCCAGGGCACCAAGCTCACCAAGGACGTGGTGGCGGGCATCGACCTGGCCGAGGTGGACCTCAAGACCCTCCGCGTGGCCGGCAAGGGCGCGCAGGAGCGGATCCGGGCCGCGGTGGACGCCGCGGCGCACGAGCGGGCCAAGGTCGAGGAGAAGTCGGAGGACCAGATCGACAAGATCCTCCAGCCGGACGAGCTGCCCCCGGGCGTCATCCAGCTGGTCAAGGTGTACATCGCCGAGAAGCGCAAGATCTCCGTGGGCGACAAGATGGCCGGCCGCCACGGCAACAAGGGCATCGTCGCCCGGATCGTGCCGGAGGAGGACCTGCCGTTCCTCCCCGACGGCACCCCGGTGGACATCGTGCTCAACCCCCTCGGCGTGCCGAGCCGGATGAACGTGGGGCAGATCCTCGAGACCCACCTCGGCTGGTGCGCCCGGATCCTCGGGTTCAAGGCCAAGACGCCGGTGTTCCGCGGCGCCGACGAGCTCGAGATCGGCGTGCTGCTCCGGGTGGCGGGGCTGGTGACCGCCGGCGGCACCCTCGGGCTCCGGCACCCGGCGCCCCAGCCCACGCCGCGGCAGGTCGAGAAGATCGTGCATGACCTCAAGGCGGCGCACGGCGAGGAGCAGCTCCTGCTCGAGCGCTCCAGCGTGGCGGCGCTGGCGGGGAAGGGCGCCTCGGCCGAGACGCGCGAGGTGTACCAGGGCGTCAAGGGCTTCCTGGCCGACGCGGCCAAGGAGCTCGCGGCGCGCCTCGCCGACCAGCGGAAGCTGGAGCTGGCGTACCACCAGGCGCAGGCGGCCGACAAGAAGCACGGCAAGGCCGCGGCCAAGGCGGTCAAGGAGATCGAGAAGCTGGCCGAGCAGCCGGCGGCGGAGCAGCTCGCGGCGGCCGGGATGCCGGCCCTGGCGGCGCTCCTCGGCGGGAAGGGCGAGGCCGACCAGGTCGACGCCGCGGCGGTCGAGCTGCTGCGGACGGCGGGGCTCACGCCCTCGGGCAAGATGCGGCTGCGCGACGGGCGGAGCGGGCAGGAGTTCGCCGGCGACGTCACCGTGGGCGCCATCTACATGCTCAAGCTGAGCCACCTGGTGGACGACAAGATCCACGCCCGGTCGATCGGGCCGTACTCGCTGGTGACGCAGCAGCCGCTCGCCGGCAAGGCGCAGTTCGGCGGCCAGCGCTTCGGCGAAATGGAAGTGTGGGCGCTGGAGGCCTACGGCGCCTCCCACGTCCTGCAGGAGATGCTCACCGTCAAGTCGGACGACGTGAACGGCCGGAGCAAGGTGTACGAAGCCATCGTCAAGGGACAGAACCTGCCCGAGCCGGGCATCCCGGAGTCGTTCAACGTGCTGGTCAAGGAACTCCAGGCACTCGGCCTCAAGGTCACCCTCGGCACCACCGCCGAAGGCGACGAGTAAGAGGGACCTATGATCGATTTCCGCAGCGGTCGCGAGCCCAAGAGCTCGTCATTCGACTTCATCAGCATCCGCATCGCCTCCCCGGAGGAGATCCGCGGCCCGCGTGATTCCAAGGAACGCGAGCGGCTGGAGCTCCAGGGGCAGCGGCAGTGGTGGTCCTGGGGCGAGGTGACCAAGCCCGAGACCATCAACTACCGCTCCTTCAAGCCGGAGCGGGACGGCCTCTTCTGCGAGCGCATCTTCGGTCCGGTCAAGGACTGGGAGTGCCACTGCGGCAAGTACAAGCGCATCCGCTACCGCGGCGTCATCTGCGACCGCTGCGGCGTGGAGGTCACGCTCTCGAAGGTCCGGCGCGAGCGGATGGGGCACATCGAGCTCAGCGTGCCGGTGGCGCATATCTGGTTCTTCAAGACGCTGCCGAGCCCGATGGGCAACCTGCTCAACGTGACGCTGCGCGACCTCGAGCGGGTCATCTACTACTCGAGTTACATCGTCATCGAGCCGGGCGAGCAGGACGTCGAGGCCAACCAGCTGCTGGACGAGGAGGAGTACCTCGCCCTCCGGCAGAAGGCCAAGCAGGACGGCGACCACGCCTTCCGCGCCGACATCGGCGCCCCGGCGGTGCGCGAGCTGCTCAGCCGCATCGACGTGAAGAAGCTGGCCGAGGAGCTCCGGGCCACCGTGGCCGACGAGACCAGCCAGCACCGCAAGAAGCAGATGCTCAAGCGGCTCAAGATCGTCGACGCGTTCCTGAGCTCCGGCGACCAGGGCGACCTGCCCAACGACCCGGCGTGGATGATCCTCGACGTCGTGCCGGTGATCCCGCCCGACCTGCGGCCGCTGGTGCCGCTCGACGGCGGGCGCTTCGCGACCTCGGACCTGAACGACCTCTACCGCCGGGTGATCAACCGCAACAACCGGCTGCAGAAGCTCATCCAGCACCGCGCGCCGGAGGTGATCCTCCGGAACGAGAAGCGGATGCTGCAGGAGGCCGTCGACGCGCTGTTCGACAACGGCCGCCGCTCCAAGGCCATCCGCGGCCGGGGCAAGCGCCCGCTCAAGTCCCTGAGCGACATGCTCAAGGGCAAGCAGGGGCGCTTCCGGCAGAACCTGCTGGGTAAGCGCGTGGACTACTCGGGCCGGTCGGTCATCGTGGTGGGCCCGGAGCTCCGGCTCCACC
>DASYXP010000270.1:0-3021 GCA_035934835.1 Gemmatimonadales bacterium
AGCGAGCGCAGCCGGGAGATCGCCGACGGCCGCCACCGGCCCGGCCAGGACCCGATCCGGATGCCGTGCGTAGAGCCGCACCCGCCAGCCGGCGGCGTTGAGCGCGCGCGCGAGCCCCTGCCCCATCCGGCCGGCACCGACCACCGTGACCGTCGGCGGCATCGGCGTCGGGCTCAGCGGGCCGCTGCCGTGAAGAGGTCTTTCGGGCGGTGCGCCCCCCGGAGGAGCGCGAGCGCCCGCTGCATCTGCGGGTCCGCCGCCGCGCGCCGGCGGAGCTCCGCGCCGCGGCCGAACACATACCGCGCCACGTCCCCACCGATCCACTGGTCCACCAGGGCCGTGCCCCCGGCCCACACGGCACCGCTCACCTTGACGCCGCTGGACCGCAGGCGCCCGAGCACCTCGGCGCGCATCGCCGGCGTCACGGCGAAGTGCTCATCGGTCACGGACTTCGCGTCGCGGATGCGGAGCGCGGTCGCGGTCACGGCGTCCCGGAAGTCGCCCAGCCGGGTGCCGAGCGCCTTGAGGAGCGCCTCCTCGCCGGCGGTGGCCGAGTCCTCGTGGACGATCAGGTCCGGGACGATGCCACCGCCCCCGCGCACCGAACGCCCGGCATCGGTGCGATACATCGGCGCGGTCGTGTCCACGGCGGTCGAGTCGGGACGCCCGATGGCGAGGTCGGCGGCGATCCGCGCCTGGTCCTCTTCGTCCTTCGCCTTCCGCTGGATGAGCCGCCCGCTCGGCGTGTACCACCGGGCGGTCGTGATCTTGAGCGCGGTGTGGTCGTCGATCGGAAAGAGCGACTGCACCAGCCCCTTCCCGAACGTCGGCGTGCCGACGATGAGCGCGCGGTCGTGGTCCTGCAGCGCCCCCGCGATGATCTCGGCCGCGCTGGCGGTGCCGTCGTTCACCAGCACCACCACCGGGAGCCCCGGCCACTGCTGTGGCGCCTGGTCAGCATAGGTGCGTGAGGCCGTGGGGAGCCGCCCCCGGGTGCTCACGATCTGCTGGCCCCGGTCGAGGAAGAGGTCGGCGACCTTGATCCCCTGCGTGAGGAGCCCGCCCGGGTTGTTGCGCAGGTCCAGGATGAGCGCCCGCATTCCCTTGGCCCGGAGCGAGGTGACCTCCGCCGCCAGTTCGCTCGCCGAGGAGTCGCTCACCGGATTGAGGCTCAGGTAGCCGATGCCGTCGCCGAACAGCGTCCCCGGCGGCACCGACCGGACGTGGATCTCGGCGCGGGTCAGCTCGTACACCCGGACCGTCGATTCCCCGCCGCGCCGGATGCCGATCTTGACCTTGCTCCCCGGCGGGCCCCTCAGCCGCCGCACGGCCGCGTCCGACTGCCACGACTCCGCCGAGCGGCCGTCGACGCTCACCAGCTGGTCGCCGGTCTCGATCCCCGCACGCTCCGCCGGCGAGTCGGGGAGCGGCGCCACCACCGTGATCCAGCCATTGCGGACGTCGATGCGGATGCCAAGACCGGCGTAGTTGCCGGAGGTCTCCTCCTGCAGGTCCTGGTAGTCCTGCCCGCGGAGAAGCACCGTGTACGGGTCGTGCAGTTCCTCCAGCAGGCCGTCGGCGGCCTTCTGGTAGAGGACGCTGTCCGGGACGGCGTCGACGTAGGCCTGCTCCACCCGCCCCACGACGTCGTCAAAAAGGCGAGCCTGGCGATACCCGCCGCCGTCGGCCGCGGCGCCGCGCTGCAGGAGCCAGCCGCCGCAGAGGAAGGACGCCACCGCGACGAGGACGAGGACTGGCCAGCGTGGTCTCACACGACCTCCTTGGAGCAGCGGCTTGGGGCGCCGCGGAATGCCTGTCAGCGGTCGAGCCGCTTCACGATCTCGGCCCACGCGGCGTCGGCCACCTCGGCCGGGGACCGCGCAGCATCGAGGTGCACCACACCGGGACCGGAGGCCGCTCGGTAGGCGGCGTGGACCCGCTGGTGGAACCCGTCCGTTTCCCGTTCCATCCGGTCCAACTGCTTCCCGGCCTGCGCCTGGCGCGCCACGCCGACCCCGGCCGGGATGTCGAGCACCAGGGTCAGGTCCGGCACCAGCCCGCCGGTCGCCGCGGAATTGGCCGCCGATACCGGCCCGCCCGGCAGGCCGCGCCCCGCCACCTGGTACGCCGTGGTGGAGAGGTCGAAGCGGTCGGTGACCACCACGGCCCCGTCGGCCAGCCTGGGGCGGATCACCTTCTCCACGAGGTCGGCCCGCGCTGCGAGCATCAGGAAGAGCTCCGCCGCGGGACCGGTCTGCGAGGCTGGATCGAGCGCCAGCGCGCGCGCGGCCTCGGCCAGCGGCGTTCCTCCCGGCTCGCGGACCATCTGCACCCGGTGGCCCGCGGCGCGGAGCCGCGCCTCGAGCGCGCGCACCAGCGTGCTCTTGCCGGCGCCCTCGGGCCCCTCGACCACCAGGAAGAAGCCGCTCATCCCAGCGTGATGATGTTGCTGGAGGCGCCCTTCTCGATCCCGTCGCTGATGCGTTCGTTCACCTTGACCATCAGCTTCTCGAAGTTGGAGCGCGCCACCACGTACGACTGGCCGATCCCGCTGGTCTCGAGGTCGCGCACCGCGGTCTCGTACGCCTCGACGGTGGCCGGATCGGGCAACTTTCCCTCCGCCACCTGCGCGTCCACGTCCCGGGCGAGCGTCTGGATCTTCTCCAGCCGCGTGCGCGTCTCGTCATCGCCCCGGAGGTCGGCCTCGGCCCGCCGGAGCGCCTTGGTCTCGTTGGCCTGCCCGATGAGCCGGCCGAGCTCTTCCGCCTTGTCCCAGATCACTTACGCCTCGCTCCGCCGCGCGGTGAGATACCGCTCGCGGCCGAATAGGTCCGCATGCACCTCCACCGCCGCCCAGCCGAAGTGCCGGGCGATGGCCGCGCTCGCCGCCGCGCGCTGACTGTCCAATTCGATCACGACCCACCCGCCGCGCCGCACCACCCGCCGCCCCTCGTCCAGCAGGCGACGGGTGTGGGTGAGCCCGTCCGCCCCGCTCACCAGCGCCTCCGCCGGCTCCCACGC
>DASYXP010000277.1:0-3513 GCA_035934835.1 Gemmatimonadales bacterium
CCCGCAGGAGGCCCAGGAACACGGTCCACGCCGTGACGGTGCCGGCCCCGAGGGCAGAGCGCATCAGCGCGAACGTGACCGTGAAGAGCAGGATCACCACGACATCGGCCACGAGCACCACGCCCAGGATCGTCCGCGCGAGCGGGCCGCGCGCCCCGGTCTCCTCCAGCATCGCGAGGGCCACCATCGGGGAGTTGACCGAAAGGACGGTCGCGAACGTGAGCGCCACCAGGATGAGCGGCGCGCCGGTGAGTCCGGCCAGGAACGGGATGGCGCTCCGGCCGAGGAGCGCGCCGGCGGTGAGCGCCACGATCACCGCGAGCGCCTGGCCCCCGATGACGGTCAGGATGAGGCGCCAACGCGCGCGGACCTCGGGGATCTTGAGCTCGACGCCCGCGAGGAGGCCGATGATGCCGAGCGCCAGTTGCTTGACCATCCCGATGTCGGTGAGCACCGCGTGCGGCACGATGCCGAAGAGCGACGGCCCGAGCGCCACGCCGGCGCCGAGATAGCCGACGATGCGCGGGAGGCCCACGTCGTGGAAGAAGGTGCCGAGGGTCTCGGCCACCAGCAGCAGGAGCCCGAAGAGGAAGAGGGACCGCGGGGCCACCACCCCCGCTGTGGGCACGCTGAGCGGTTCCAGCAGGATGGCGCCGACGATGAGGAGCGCGAGGACGACGAGCCGCCGGATCACGGTGCCGCCACCGACGCCGGCGCGGCGGCCGCCGGGAGGGCCCGCACCGATTCGGCCGCGCTCACCCATTCGAAGAGCAGGATGGACGCGAGTGCCGCGGTGAGCACGGCGCCCTTGAGGGGGGCGCCATCGACCTGGGTGTAGTTGACCGCCAGCGCCACGCCCAGGCCGCCCTGCGCCAGGAGCGCGCGCCACATCCGCGGCGCCCGGAGCGCCGGGTCGCGGGACGCGGTGCCCGCCGCCCGCCCACCCACCACCCGCGCGAGCAGCCGGATGCCCACGAAGGCGGGCGCCAGCCAGAGAAGCCCGGCGCGTTCCGGTGCCCACGCGGCGCCGGCGAGGATGAGGAGTGCCAGGTAGAGCGGACGCTCCGTGGCGGCCAGCAGCCGCTCGGCCCGTGCGTGCGCGGACCCGGTGTTGGCGAGGACCACGCCGAGGACGAAGTTGGTGTAGATGGGCGAGAGGTTGAGGTAGTACGCGGCGCCGCTGGCGACCACGATGGCGCCGGCCAGGGACACGAAGAGGCGCGCATCGCCGTCGGCGGCATCGCCGGCGTCGTCACGGGGGCCGAGGAACAGGTGGAAAAGGACGCCGCTCGCGATGCCGACGGCGAGGTTGATGACGGCCCACTCGGTGGCGGTCGGGGGCCGCACCCCCGGCGCGACCGCCCCGACGTGCAGGATGGCCAGGGCGAGGCCGAAGCCCACCACCCCCACGAGGGCGTCGACCCGGGCGGTGAATCGGAGCGCGGGAAGGAACGGGTGATCGCCGAAGCCACGGCGGGCGAGCGCGTCGACCGCCGCGGGAACGCCCACGGTGGCGATGGCGGCGAGGGCGGCGGCGGGGAGCGCCGCCGCCTCGAGCGGCATGCCGAGACCGTAATGGAGGGCCACCAGCAGGGCGCCGAGCGCGGTGGTGAACGTGGTGCCGGCCTCGGTGAAGGCGATCCCGACCCACGCCGGCTCGAGCAGCGCCAGCCGCGGAAGCCGGAAATCGGTGCCGATGAGCATCCCCATCCAACCCAGCGCGAGGCTCACAATGGGCGTGAGGTCCCGGAGCGCATCGGCGCTCAGCACCCCGCTCCCGGCGGGTCCGAGAAAGAGCCCGAGCAGGACGTACTCCGCGCCGCCGACGTAGCCGAACCGGATCCGCAGGCGGTCGAAGAGCAGGTAGGCCAGGACGTACCCGACAGCAAGGACGGCGAGGGCCGCGAGGGTGGCGGTCATCGTCGAACGGTGGGTTGGCGCCGCCCGGATGTCCAGACACGGGCTCCCGGATGCCTCACGGGGCCCGCGCCGTCACCGGTGCGGGCCCCGTGGGGTGATGGCGGCCGGCCGTTCAACTCGTCGGGGGGCTGAACTGCTCATGCTGCTGGTCGAGCCAGCTCTGGTGGTACGCCGGGTCCTCGAAGGCCATCGCCGCCTTGGCGACCTTGAGGGGTCGGAACGAATCCATCATCACGGCGAGTTCGTTGGTGGCCTTGGCCCCGATCGACGCCTCGGCGCGCCCCGGATGGGGGCCGTGCGGGAGGCCGTCGGGGTGGTGGGTGATCGAGCCGTACTCGATCCCCTTCCGGCTCATGAACTCGCTCGAGGCGTAGAAGAGCACCTCGTCGGAGTCGACGTTGCTGTGGTTGTAGGGCGCCGGGATGGCGTTGGGGTCGAAGTCGTACGGCCGCGGACAGAAGGAGCAGATGACGAAGCCATCGCCCTGGAAGGTCTGATGCACCGGCGGCGGCTGGTGGATGCGGCCCACGATCGGCTCGAAGTCGTGGATGCTGAACGCCCAGGGGTAGAAATAGCCGTCCCACCCGACGACGTCGAACGGGTGGTGGTCGAGGACGAGCTCGTTGAGCGCGTCGTACTGCTTGACGTAGACCGTGAAGTCGCCTTTCTCGTCGTGGGTCTTGAGCTCCATCGGGCGGCGGATGTCCCGTTCGCTGTACGGCGCCCCTTCGAGGAGCTGCCCCGCCTCGTTGTGATACCGCTTGGGGTACCGCACGTGCCCCCGGCTCTCGAAGACGACCAGCTTGACCGGTCCCGCCCCCAGGTCGAAGCGCCACCGGTGCAGGATGTTCCGGTGGATCACGACGTAGTCGCCGGCCCGGACCGGGAGGTCGCCGAAGCCGGACTCCAGCGTCCCGGCGCCCTCGCCCACGTAGACCACTTCGTCGGCCTGGGAGTTCCGGTAGAAGTGCGCGTCGTTGGCGTCGGGCTCGACATAGAGCATCGCGACGTCGGCATTGAAGAGGAGCGGCACCCGGTCGAGGGTGGGGCTCCCGCCCTTCCGGGCGCGCGCGGTGCGGAAGTGCCGGTGGCGGAGCGACGTGCCCTCGTCCGCCTCCCAGACGATGTCCTTCACCTTGCGGGCCGACTTGACCGTCGTGGGCGGATGGGTGTGGTAGAGCAGCGAGGAGGTGCCGACGAAGCCCTCGTGGCCCATCAGCTCCTCGCTGTAGAGCCCGCCATCAGGGCGCCGGAAGACAACGTGGCGCTTCCGGGGGATCCGGCCGAGCGTGTGGTAGAACGGCATCTAGAGGTTCCCTCGCGCCGCCTGCTCGCGCTCGATGGCCTCGAAGAGGGCCTTGAAGTTCCCCGCCCCGAAGCTCCTGGCGCCCTTGCGCTGGATGATCTCGAAAAAGATCGGCCCAATTACGTGCTGTGTGAAGATCTGCAGCAGCAGGCCCTGCCCATCGGTCGGCGCGCCGTCCATCAGGATGCCGCGCCTCTTCAGTTCGGGGATGCTCTCCTCGTGGCCGTGGATGCGCTCGGGGAGCAGCTCGTAATAGGTGTCGGGCGTGTCCTGGAACTCGACGCCGC
>DASYXP010000281.1:0-5642 GCA_035934835.1 Gemmatimonadales bacterium
GAGTCCCGACTTGCCGACGCCGGAGACGATGACCCGGCCCTTCGCGGCACGGATGACGTCGACCGCCCGGCCAAAGGAGGGGCCGATGCGCGTGGCCGCGGCGCGCAGTTCCCGCGCCTCGAGCTCCAGCACCCGCCGGGCCTCGGCGGCCAGCGCGTCGTCACCCATCGCGGTCCCCCCGCTCTTCGAGATACCGGGCCACCAGCGCGTCCCATTCGCCCCGCGCCCGGAGGAGCGCCTCCACCACCTCGCGCACGGCGCCGTGGCCGCCCGCCCGCTCGCCGGTCCACGCGGCGAGCGCTTTCACCTCCGGCACCGCGTTGGCCACGGCGAGCGGCAGCCCCGCCCGGCGGAGCACCGGGATGTCGGCCAGGTCGTCGCCGATGTAGGCGAACTGCGCCCAGTCGAGTCCCTTCCGGCGCAGGAGCTCGCGCACCGCCGGGAGCTTGAATCCGAGGCCGGTGTCCTGGATGACCTCCGTCACCCTGAGCTCGCGGGCCCGATCGACCGTGGCATCGGACGTCCGGCCGCTGATCCACGCCACGTCGATCCCCGCCTGATGCAGGAAGTGGAACGCCACGCCGTCGAGCGCGTGGAAGCGCTTGGTCTCGACCCGCCGCGCCGCCTCGACCGCGACGTAGATGCCGTTGTCGGTGAGCACGCCGTCGACATCGAAGCCGAAGAGGCGCACCGCCCGGGCACGGGCGGGATCAAGCACCGTCCGACTCCCGGGCGCGGGCCTGCAGCTGGAGCGTCCGCGCCAGCAGCCACTCGAGACGGTCCAGCGGCCACTGGGTCGCCGCATCGCTCGGCGCGCGAGCGGGGTCGGGATGGGTCTCAAGGAAGAAGCCGTCGGCGCCCGCCACGGCCGCCGCCGCCAGGAGCGCAGGGATGAACTCCCGGAGCCCGCCGCTCGTCCCCCCCTGGCCCTGGCCCGGCTGCTGCACCGAGTGGGTCGCGTCGAAGATCACCGGCGCACCGGTCGCCTGGCGCATCCGCGCGAAGTTCCGCATGTCGACCACGAGGTCGCCGTAGCCGAAGAAGGTGCCCCGCTCGGTGACCGCAACTTCGGTCGACCCGCCCTGGCGCACCTTCTCGACCGCGCCGGCCATCCCGTCGGCGGCCATCCACTGCCCCTTCTTGACGTTGACCGGCTTCCCGGTGCGGCCCGCCGCGAGGAGGAGGTCGGTCTGGCGGCAAAGGAAGGCGGGGATCTGCAGGACATCGACCACCGCGGCTGCCGGCGCCGCCTGGCCCGGCTCGTGGATGTCGGTCAGGATCGGCAGCCCCGAGGTCCGGCGGACGTCCTCCAGGACGCGCAGGCCTTCGTCGAGGCCGGGTCCGCGCGCTCCCGCCGCGCGGGCCCGGTTGGCCTTGTCGAAGCTCGCCTTGAAGCAGACCGGGACGTTGAATTTCCCGGCGAGCCGCGCGAGTTCGGCGGCGACCCGCGGGAGCACATCGCCGCCCTCGATGACGCAGGGGCCCGCCAGGATGAACGGTCCGGGCCCGAACGTCCAACCGCTCACCGGCCCGCCCCGCTCAGCTTGGCAGCCGGCTGCTCGGCCGGGACCGACGCCCTGGCGTGATGGGCCTTGGCCGCGCCGATGAACCCCGCAAAGAGCGGGTGCGGACGGGTCGGGCGGGACTTGAGCTCGGGATGGAACTGGCAGCCCAGGAACCACGGGTGGTCGGGCAGCTCGATGACCTCGACCAGGCCGCCGTCCGGCGACTGGCCGGAGAGCCGGAGCCCGAACTCCGCGAGGACGTCGCGGTAGGCGTTGTTCACCTCCCACCGGTGCCGGTGCCGTTCGCTGATCTCGAGGGTACCATACGCCTGGGCCGCACGGGAGCCGGCGCGGAGCTTGGCGGAGTACGCGCCGAGGCGCATCGAGCCGCCCATGTCCTTGACGTCGCGCTGGCTCTGCATCAGGGCGATGACCGGCGACTCGCACTCCGGCTCGAACTCGGTGCTGCTGGTGCCGGTCATCCCGCAGACGTCGCGCGCGAACTCGATGATGGCCACCTGCAGGCCGAGACAGATCCCGAAGAACGGGAGTTCGTGCTCCCGGGCCCAGCGGATGGCCTCGATCATCCCGTCGACGCCTCGCACCCCGAATCCACCGGGCACCAGCAGCCCGTCGAACCCCTGGAGGAGCGTGCCGGCGGCGGCCTGGTCGGTAAAGGCGTCGCTCGAGAGCCACTCGATGCTCACCCCCACGTCGTGCGCGATGCCGCCGTGGATCAGCGCCTCGTGCACCGACTTGTATGCGTCGTGCAGGTCGGTGTACTTGCCGACCACTGCGATGCGCACCTTGGACGCCGGGCGCAGGACCTTGTCGACGATGGCCCGCCACGGCGCCAGGTCGGGGGCCTTGGTCGTGAGCCGGAGGCGCTCACAGACGACCTCGTCGAAGCCCTGCTCGCTGAAGCGGAGCGGGATCTCGTAGATGGACCGCACGTCGGGGCTCTCGATGACACAGCCGAAGTCCACGTTGCAGAACAGCGCGATCTTGCGCTTGATGTCGGCGGCCAGGGGGCGCTCGCTGCGGCAGATGAGGATGTCCGGCTGGATCCCGATCTGCATCAGCTCGCGGACCGAGTGCTGGGTCGGCTTGGTCTTCACCTCGCCGGCGGCCGCGATGTAGGGCACCAGCGTCAGGTGGACGAAGAGCGCGTTGTCCCGCCCGATCTCCTGGCGGAACTGCCGGATGGCCTCCAGGAACGGGAGCGACTCGATGTCGCCCACGGTGCCGCCCACCTCGGTGATGACCACGTCCACGCCCGGCGCGGTCCGCCGGATGGCGTTCTTGATCTCGTCGGTGATGTGCGGGATGACCTGCACCGTGGAGCCGAGGTATTCGCCCCGGCGCTCCCGGCCGATGACCGTCTGGTAGATCCGGCCCGTGGTGATGTTGTTCTGCTGCGTCAGCGACCGGTCGATGAACCGCTCGTAATGCCCCAGGTCGAGGTCGGTCTCGGCGCCGTCGTCGGTCACGTAGACCTCGCCGTGCTGGAACGGCGACATCGTCCCGGGGTCGACGTTGATGTACGGATCGAACTTCTGGATCGTGACCGTGAGGCCGCGCTCGACCAGGAGCCGCCCGAGTGACGCGGCGGCGATGCCCTTCCCGAGGGAAGAGACGACGCCGCCGGTCACGAAGATGTACTTGGTGGTCTGGGTGCCAGTCATCGCATCAACCTCGTTGAGATCGCCAGATGGCTTCCGCGCGCCGGAGGTCCTCCGGCGTATCGATGCCGGGGAGCGCCGGTTCGTCGAGCCGGGCCACGCCGATGGACATGCCGTGCTGCAGCGCCCGAAGCTGTTCGAGCTTCTCCGCTTCCTCGGCCGGCGTGGGCGGAAAGCCCACCCAGCGCTCGAGCGCGCCGCGGGACCAGGCGTACAGTCCGATGTGCTGCCAGTAGAGGCCGTCCGCGCTCCCCTGCGGGTCGCGCCGGAACGGGATGGGTGCCCGGGAAAAGTAGAGGGCCCGGCCCCGGACGTCGGTGACCACCTTGACCCGCGCCGGCTCCGCCGCGTGAGCCGGTTCGAGGGGAGCGGCCGCGGTGCCGATGTCATCCCCGCCCCGGACCCGATCCACGGCGCCCGCGAGCGCCGCTGCGCTCAGGAACGGCTCGTCGCCCTGCAGGTTGACGATGACGTCGAAATCGCGGTACGCGGCCAGCGCCGCCACCTCCGCCACCCGATCGGAGCCGGATGGATGGTCGGCGCGCGTCAACACCGCCGCCGTCCCCGTCCGGGCCACGACCTCCGCCACCATCGGGGAGTCGGTGGCCACGACCAGTTCCGCCACGATCCCGAGCTGGCGCACGCGCGAGACCACCCGGGTCACCAAGGGTTCACCGGCCAGGAGCTGAAGCGGTTTGTTCGGGAGTCGGGTGGAGCCGAGTCGGGCCGGAATGACACCCAGAAGGCGCATCGCCAATTATACGATGGCGGTGGCCCCCTGTCAAAAGTCGTGCCGCGGATGGGAACGGCGTCGAGCGCGCCGAGCTAAGCGGTTGGCCTGAATCGGCTTGGGACTCAGCGGCCGCTCCCGGCCGGTATCCCGGCCAAGGCGAGAAAATTGGCCAGGATGCGCCTACCGTGCTCCGTGCCGACCGACTCGGGGTGGAATTGCACGCCCCAGACCGGGTGCTGGCGGTGTCGGAGCGCCATGATCTCGCTCCCCCGCCCCCGGTCGGCCGACCATGCCGTCACCTCGAGCTCCGGCGGCAGCGTATCCGGCGCGACGACCAGCGAGTGATACCGCATCACGGTGAGCGGGGACGGGACCCCGTCGAAGAGAGCGGATCCATCGTGCCGGACCGCGGCGGTCTTGCCGTGCATCAGCCGGTCCGCCCGGACCACCTGTCCGCCGAACGCCTCGCCGATGGCCTGGTGGCCCAGGCAGACCCCGAGCATCGGGATCCGCCCCGCAGCACTCTGGATGAGCGGTACCGCGATCCCGGCTTCTCGTGGCGTGCACGGCCCGGGCGATACGAGGATCGCATCCGGCGCCAGTCGCATCGCCTCGTCGACGCTCAGGTGATCGTTCCGGTACACCACCGGCTCGACGCCCAGCTCGCCCACGTACTGGACGAGGTTCCAGGTGAAGCTGTCGTAGTTGTCGATGACGAGGAGCATGGCGCCGAGGAACGGGTGCGGGACGACGATGGCCGGGGACGCAGAACGCTCGCTGGTCGGCCGTGAATTGGGAATGCCCGCCATCGGCGATCCGCCCCGACCCCGAGATACCGGGGCCGGGGCGGACATGCCGATCAGGGTTTGGCGGCGGTCGCCGGCTTGGCCGGCGGCTTCTGCGGCGCCGGCGGGTCGGGACGGGTCGGGCGATACACCGTACCACTCGATCCGGTGCCGTACCGGGCTCGCATCTCCCGCCGGATGCTGTCGCCCATCTTCCGCGCGGCGGCGCCGATCGACTCGGCTGAGGCCCGGATGCTGTCAGCGTTCGGAGCCCCTCCCCCGTGGGTATTCTGCAGGTCGGCGATGTCGCTCTCGGCCAGGATCAGCGGACGCTCCGAGACTGCGTCGCCCGAGCTGTCGATCAGCCGCAGGTCGCCGAACTCGCGCATCCCCGCCGGTATCGAGTCCAGGCAGGTGAAGCTGGTCTTTTCATTGATCCGGGTGGGATCCTGCAGGGTGAAGAAGCAGTCGGCGAACCGGTCGGCGTCGACCGAGTCGTCGAGCCGGGCGAGGATGGTGAATCCATCCACGTGCTTCGGGGCGTCCCGATGGATCTCGATCTTGTTCACCGAGCCAAGCCGGACGTTCCCGATCGAGAGCGGCACGATCCCGAGAAGCGGGATCGTGATGTCGCCGGTGCCGGTGGCGAGATCGTGCACCCGCCGGTGGATGCTGCGGACGGCATAGACACCCGCCAGCCCGACCGCGAAGACCGCCAGCGCACCGCCGGTGATCCTGAGCCAATAGTTGCGCACGGTGCTGCCCTCCCTCGTGGTTCGCCGGATGTTGCAATAGGAGACGAACCTTAACCGGGGAAGGTTTCAGCGCCCAGTGCTACCGCTCCGCCAGCGTGACGATCACGACCCCACTCCTGCGGGTCTCGATCGGGGTGACCGTGCCCCCGCTCGTAGGCGAGCGGACCTGGATCGGCTCCTCA